>DAOLYC010000513.1:0-1512 GCA_035425605.1 Ferruginibacter sp. | reverse complement strand
GTATCATATATGTATTAGGATGATTGGGAACTGTACCATCATAATATCTTTTTAAATTGGCAACACGGCTGGCATCATAATTTTCTACAGTTGTAGTATTACTTACTGTTTGTGTAAATCCTTTAGCAAGATCAAAACGATACCCATCAATACGATATTCATCCAACCAAAAATTAAGCGATCGTTGTACCAAATATTGAGTTGCTGTGGATGTATGATTAAAATCGTTAAAAACACTGTATGGATGCGGTGCTGTTACATTAAGCCATGGGTTATTTGCTGCAGGCCGGTTATTGGCTGCATCCCAATACATTTTTGCCTGTGGAGCATTACCTGTACAATGATTAAAAACAACATCCAGTATAACTGCTATTCCGTTTTTGTGGCAACTATCAATAAATTCTTTCAGTTTATTTTTTGTACCGTAATATTTATCGGGTGCAAAATAAAATGCAGGATTATAACCCCAGCTTTCGTTGCCATCAAATTCATTGATAGGCATCAATTCAATAGCATTAATACCAATGTTTTTTAAATAATGTAATGAATCAATAAGGGATTGATAACTATGTTCGGCTGTAAAATCTCTTATCAGCAATTCATAAACCATTAGGTTTCTCTTATCTGGTTTCACAAAATTGTTTGCCTGCCAATTATATTGCGGTTCGGCTGTTTGCAGTACACTAACCAGTCCGGTGGTTAATCCTGTAGGATAAGGTTTAAGATTAGGGTATGTAGTTGAATTAATGTACTGGTCATTATCAGGGTCTAATATTTTTTGTGAATAAGGATCGGCAGTTTTAATGTTGTTATCAACCAGGTATTGGTATCCATATTCAGTACCGGGCGTAAGGCCGTTAATGGTTAACCAATAATAATTACCATCGGGTGTTTTCTTCATTTGGTAAGCACAGTCTGCAAGCCAGTTGGTAAAATCGCCAATCACCTGTACATTGTTTTTATTAGGAGCAAAGAGTACAAGGGTTACCGAAGTGTTATTGGCATCGTAATTAATACCCTCTTGTACACCAGCAGGTAAAGCTGCAATTGTAACAGTGGGAGCAATATAAAAACTGAAGGAATCTTTTACAGTAACTGATCCATTATTACCTTCCAAAAAAACCTTGTGAGCACAAGCTGAATTTATAGTTGGGTTGGCCGAAATAGTATTTGCATTAGATGCAGTATTAATATTACTACCATCTAATTTTATTGTTAGGTTGCTGTTAGCAGATGCAACACCCGTGATATTTATATTACCGCCAACATTTACATTTATGGGTTCAATCCAGGGAATATACCTTGGCTCAAACGGCGGTAAATTAAGGCGTACAGCATATTCAGCATTTGCATATACTGGTATATACATATCGCTTATATCGGAATTAACCTGTTTAAGACTACCCGATGCATTTCGAAAAATAACTGTAACTTTTTTTATAATCTCAGCGGCCGGTACAGCAAAAAAACTACGGATATTGTTTATAGTATATTGATATTTATTGCCACCCA
>DAOLYC010000512.1:0-1518 GCA_035425605.1 Ferruginibacter sp. | reverse complement strand
CTTTTCATCCATTGACTGATAAACCCAATCAGTATATCGCCAATTGAAATGGCAACATAAGCGAACATGATGGCTTTGCCCGGATCAATTTCTTCTTTTATGCCCATCAGTTTTCCAAACTCGTTTGAGAATGCAACCAAAACACCTATCACAAACCAGGTTGGTAAACCGATAAGGATGCTGGTCAAATATCTTTTAAACCTGTCGGCATTAGTAAACAACATAAAAAAGTTTCCACGTTGCACATCCATTTTTTTTACTTCCTTAAACATGCCTGATTCAAAAACAGAAATACGCAAAACCAATAACAGCAATCCAAGTGCTCCTCCAATATAATAACAGGTTCGCCAGTGATAAGTTTCTTTCAGAAAGTAAGCAAGTACAGCACCGGTTAAACCTATTCCCGCAACCAAAGATGTGGATATACCTCTTTTTTCTTTTTTTATAAGTTCCGATACCAGGGTAATGCCAACGCCAAGTTCTCCAGCCAAACCCAGGCCTGCTAAAAAACGAATGACCTTGTACTGCTCAACAGTTGTTACCATGCCATTGGCAATATTGGCCAGCGAATAAAATAGTATGGAACCAAACAAAACAGCCAACCTGCCCTTTTTATCAGCAATAACACCGGCGATAATTCCGCCAATCATCAATCCTGCCATTTGCCATTGCAATATTGCTTCGCCTTCTATTTTCACCTGTTCGGGTGATAAACCAAATGATGCAAGGCTTTCAATGCGGATAATAGCGAATAACAGCAGGTCATAAATATCAACAAAGTAACCAAGAGCGGCTACCAAAACTGCAATATTAAAGATGGAATGATCAGATTTTTGCAGATTCATCTTCCGGCTTTTTCTTTTTACCAAAAAACAATTTTATTAAAACAGGTGCAGTTGTAACAAGCACGATAACAATCACTATTATCTCAAGGTGTTTTTCCAGATCAATACCAAATTGATTCTTTGTAAATGCGTTTAAATAATGCCCGATGAAAAGCATAGAAACAACCCAGGCAATACAACCAATAACGTTATAAAAGCCGAATTTCTTTTTGTCCATACTAACTATTCCGGCAACTATTGGGGCAAATGTGCGTACGAACGGTAAAAACCTGGCAAATACAATAGCGCCTCCGCCATGCTTATCATAAAACTCCTTTGCCTGGTGCAGATATTTTTGTTTGAAAAATAATCTGTCTTTCCAGTTATACATTGCCGGCCCAACTTTGCGGCCTGTAATATAGCCCACGGTATTTCCTAAAATTCCTGCTACAGTACACATAGCCGCAATAATCATTAAATTAAAAAAGTCATTCCCGGTATTGAGCGAAATGGAATCAACCAACGGAGTACTTAATATCCCCGCCACAAATAACAGGGAATCTCCAGGGAAAAAAAATCCTACAAATAATCCGGTTTCGGCAAAAATTATTAGTAACAGCAACCAAAGTCCTCCATATATAATATAAAACATTGGAGTTAATAAGTCTGTCCAGGTAAACTTTTTGTTCAAAAC
>DAOLYC010000511.1:0-1519 GCA_035425605.1 Ferruginibacter sp. | reverse complement strand
CAACCGGGTAATTCAGCTGCCAGGTTTTTTTGTCAACCGCCGCCGCCTTGTATCAAGGGCGCTACGTATTCTTTAATTAGTTTTCCTGCATCAAGGTTTTTTGCTTTAACCACAGTATCGGAAATACCTATGGCAACATAAGCCTTTCCATCAATATTACTGCATAAAACAACTATATGGTCGTGTATATGATTTTTAATATCGAAACATAATTTTTTTAAAGCATCGGCATTAGATACTTCAACAATATCGGCAATGAATGTTACATTATTAATGATTTCATCTTTATGTAAAAGTTCGTTGCGTATGCCAACCAATTGCCGGGCTTCCAGGCTTTCTATTCTTTTCTGAAGTGAAGTTTTTTCGGCAACTAAAAGCGCAACAGATTTTTTTAGATCGGCAGGGTTGTTTAAAATTTGGTTGATTGCATGCTGTGTTTCAAATTTTTCATACACTAAATTTTCAGCAGCATTGCCACAAACTGCTTCAAGTCTGCGTACACCTGCGGCTACTGCTGTTTCGTGTTTTATTTTAAAAAAGCCCAGGTTGCCTGTGCTGCCTGCATGTGTACCACCGCATAGTTCAATAGAATAGTTTTCATCCATAATTACCACACGAACCTGTTCGCCATATTTTTCGCCAAATAAAGCCATTGCGCCCAAAGCAATAGCATCATCTTTTTTCATTTCTTTAATTACAATAGGAATATCCTGCCTTATTTTTTCGTTCACCATTTTTTCAACTTCTGTTATTTGTTCATCGGTAACTTTTGCAAAATGACTAAAATCGAAACGGAGGTGTTCTTCATTTACCAGGCTTCCTTTTTGTGCTACATGCGTACCCAGCACTTTACGTAAGGCTGCATGCATAAGATGTGTAACACTATGATGCAGGGTAATGTCTTTTCTTCTGCCTGCATCAACTTTTGCAACCAGTTCGCCACTCAAGTCATCAGGAACCGATTCAGCAAAATGAATAATTAAATCATTTTCTTTTTTGGTATTAATAATAGTAATGGCTGTATTGCCAAAGTTGAGTATGCCCAAATCTCCTACCTGTCCGCCACTTTCAGCATAAAATGGAGTTTGGTTTAAAACTAACTGATATTGTTTTTTTCCTTTGCTTGAAACCTTTCTGTATTTAACTACTTGTGCTTTTGTTTCCAATAAATTATACCCAACAAATTTAGATGATGGAATATCGTTTACCATTATCCAGTCATCGGTTTCTATAGCAGTAGCGGCACGGCTGCGGTCTTTTTGTTTTTGCATTTCATTTTCAAACCCTTTTTCATCTACTGTTAATCCCTTTTCAGATGCAACTAATTTTGTAAGGTCTAATGGAAATCCAAATGTATCGTATAGTTTAAAGGCTTCCTGGCCGGTAATATTTTTTTGAGATTGCTCAAGCATTGCCAGGCCATTATCAACAGTTTTTAAAAAAGCGTTTTCTTCTTCAATAACAACTTTACTTACAAAATCCTGTTGCAATTTTAATTCGGGAAAAACATTTTCGAATT
>DAOLYC010000510.1:0-1525 GCA_035425605.1 Ferruginibacter sp. | reverse complement strand
GGCCTGTTTGATTTGGCTTGTTAGCTTTTCCACGCCATCCCCAAAAAACTTTTGATGAAACTGTGTATGAAGTTCTATCCCACTTTTTCTTTTTTAAAACCCTGCCCATCATTTTTTCACTTTCGCCTAAAGCATATACTTCGGCATTGTCAAAAAAGTTTATGCCTTTATCATACGCAATGCCCATCAGCTCATCGGCAGCCTTATCATTTATTTGTTTACTGAAGCTTACCCAGCTTCCAAGAGAGAGTGCACTTAGTTGTAATCCGGTTTTTCCGAGGCGGCGATATTCCATAACTTTAAAACTTTTATGTTTGTTGTGTAAAGATAACAATTAGCAAGAGTAATTGTTTTTGGAGATTGTTAGTTATCAGGAAATTGTGAGGCCGGTATTTTCATCACGCCTTTAGATGGATTTAATATGACCCAGTTTTTAAAATTTTGTGCGGCTTCCATGCCTGTTCCATCTGTTACTTCCATTTTTTTACGAATGCGTACAGGTTTATCAGTATAAAACTCCCGGCCAATTCTGTTTCTGTCCCACCATAATTCATTACAATATAAAGTGTCGCCTTGTGTGTTTATTACTCGTACGCTATCTTTTAAAAACACTTTACTTTCCTGTTCAAAATATTTGCCGTAATGAGCATCAAGCCTACTATCTATTTCTCCATTTTCATTAAAGAAATCTACATGCAACGTTTTGGGAAATTCTACATAAGGGTTGCTTTGTTGTACTCGAAGCATTAATGGAGAAGTTAGCTTTGCCTTTGGTTTGCCAGCAATGGTATAATTAATATCAGCATTTTTTATTTCTTCAATACCCAGACTTTTTTGGTTGTATTGATCAATTTCTGCATCGCTGTTGCCACACGAAGATGTAAATAATGCCAGTACAAAAAATGTTGTGTAAAAAAATAAGATGGAAATTTTATCCTTTCTTAAACCCGTATCAAACTGCCATAGCCTTGCCTTAAAAAGTTTGTTGCACTTATGTGTTAACCATAATGGCATTAATTATATTTAGGTTTTTGAAACCATCTTGCATTCATGGAAATGCCTAAACTAAAACGGATGACATTCTCTCTGAGATTGGTTTGTTTATTTCCTCTGTTACCAACTTCCAATGCGGTATTTAAGGTTACATACTCTCCATTGTAGCTAATACGCTTTAAAGAAGTAAGTGGCAATCCTGCGCCAATGGTAATGCCATACTCCGGCCTGGTTTTACCTGTATTAATATAATCGGGTCCATAATAAAAACCTGCCCGGTATTTTACAAAGTTGAAATATTTTTTAACGGGTGTGTTTTCAGTTGCAGGATAATATTGTGCTCCGGCTCTAATAGTCCATTTGTTTTGTACCTGGTCTGGCTGTCCATAATAACGATAATTGCTCCAGTTGCCATATTCAAAATCGGCTCCTATAATCCAGTTTAAATTTTGATATGCCAAACCAAAACCTAGTGTTGCAGGATATTTGATTGTGCCTTTTACATCTTTCTCTTCAAATACGCTATCAACCC
>DAOLYC010000509.1:0-1539 GCA_035425605.1 Ferruginibacter sp. | reverse complement strand
GGAAAGCAAAAACATTTTCGGCAATATATGCTTCGGCAAAAACATTGGGCAGCCATACAAATTTGCCATTATCCCATGTGGGTACTACTCCCCCGTTAATGCTTACCCTGGGAGTGGAAAATACCAGCGATGGGGCAATTGAAATTACATTGTTGTTGATTTTTACATTGGGTGTTAACCCTTTTGTATTATACGTTGTTACATCGGCCTTACCTTCAACTTTTATGGTAAAAACTTCACCAAACTGTTTTTCAACAGGCGCCGAAAGTATAAATGAAGTTTCGGTTAGTTTATTTATGTTGGTAAAATTGCTTACCTGCAGGTTAGGGTTATAGTTTATGCCAAAATCGCCGGTTTTTGTATTGCGAACACCAATGTTAAACGCTAAATCCTGAAACTGCTGTCTTACATCTTTCTTTGAATAATTAAAAACACTGGTATCGTATCCATATAAAAAATTCTCATGCAGTTTTACATCCACTCCGGCATATACTTCATTGCCCGGTAAAAACAGGCTGCCGGCAGCTTTTATGTTTAATCTTGAGTAGTCCTGGTACAAAAGTTTTCCTTTTCCCGAAATATAATCGGCATAAACATTGGCTAAAAATTTTTTACCGTTGCCAAAACTAAACCCGGCGCTTATATACGGGGTAGAGAAATTACCATATCCAACTTTTACAAAATTACGCTGACCCAGGTATAAGTTTGTATCCTGCTGCAAGGCCAAAGGTTGTAAGGGAATTGGCTGGTATGCATAAAACAGGTTTTGTGGCGGAATGTTATAAGTTAGTTGGGGATGTGTTGTATCTGCATTTAAATGAGAAGCCGAAAAATTTATTTTGACTGCATTGCGTAATACAGGTTTATAAACCGAATTAATATCAATAGTGGATGTTTTTTTACCAGGTTCTTTTTGTGCATACAAACTTGTTGTAAAAAGTGATGCAGCAAAAAACAGCATACCCGTATAAAATATCAGTTTTAATTTAATCTTATTGATCATTGAATATTTTTTATTTAATTTTTGCATAGTTTGATTAGCGGTTATTTTTTGGTGATATTGCATTTATTCAACACCCACTTTACTTACAGCTTTCTCTTCTTCAATGGCTTTGTCTAATTTGCGCTGTGCTTCTTCTTTTAATTCAGGTATCACCGAATTTTTTGCCACACTTTCATATGTTGCTTTAGCATTGAAATAATCTTTTTGTTTCATAAAAATATCACCCAATAAAATATAACTTTTTGTTACCCAGTTATCATACGAGCCTGTTTCTTTAATTACTGCCAATGCCGATTTTTCTGCGGCAGTAAGGTTGTTTAAACTAAACTGGCAATTGGCAATTTCGTACCGGGCTTCGGCACCCCATGCAGATTTATTAATAGCTGCACATGATTTAAAAGATGCAATCGCTGCCATACAATCGTTGTTCACCTGCTGCGATTTACCCAATACCAAAAATGCAATTGATTTATCATCGGTGCTAATTCCTTTTTTAGATCAATTTTAAAAAATAATTTTATGGATGGATAATGATG
>DAOLYC010000508.1:0-1540 GCA_035425605.1 Ferruginibacter sp. | reverse complement strand
AATACATCAATAAAAACATCGTCGGTAGCTTTACAACCACCTGCTGAAGTTACAGTAAGGGTATAGGTGATATCGTCTTTTGCATTTACACAAGCCGGCTTTAAAATAGATGTAGTATTTAAGTACAAGGGCGGAGACCATGCATATTGCTGGATAATTCCGGTAGTAGAGGCTTCAATAGTGATAGAGCCACCTTCAAGCATTACCCTGTCGGGACCAGCATTTGCAACAGGATAAGGATGTACCGTAAGTGATTTTGTTAATAAATTACTTTTACATCCGTGGCTATTTACTGTAAAAAGGCTTACCTGGTATGTTTGTGCTAGAGGGTAATTGTAGTAGAAATTTGCAGAATCTTTTTTTATTCCACCACCAATATCCCAATTCCATTGTATAGTAATGCCATCCATACTGTTTGTTGAATCGGAAAAAAATATATCATCGCCTAAACAAACATTTGTTTTGTTTATACCAAATGTAGTAACGGGTTGCGGATGAATTGTATTTAAAATTATACTTGTATCGCTACTGCACCCTTCGCCGCTTATAACCTGTAGGTTAACATTATAAGGACCAGTATCGGAATAAATATGTGTTGGCGCTTTTAAAACCGAATAATTATCCCTGCCACTCAGCGTATCGCCAAAATTCCATAAATATCTAAAATTATTCTCAGTGCCGTCAACGATGGATGACAGGTTAGAAAAAGTAACTACTGCATTGGGCAAACAAACCGAAGGAGGAAAACTAAAATTGGAAACGGGCTTAGGTAAAATTATAAACGGAATAAGTGAACCTTCAACAGTAGGTGTATCACATTCGCTTAAAATAGTATTGCCATCAGCTCCTGTTTTTAATACTATATTAAAGTTACCCGGTTGTATTAAAGTAGAGTTAAGATGCACAACTATCTGTCTTGTTAATCCATTTATACAGTTAACAGCAGTTGCACTTCTAATGTTAACAGGGTAAGAGCCTGTAATAAAAAAATCACTTCCATCCGATGA
This sequence comes from Ferruginibacter sp., assembly GCA_035425605.1. GTDB lineage: Bacteria > Bacteroidota > Bacteroidia > Chitinophagales > Chitinophagaceae > Ferruginibacter. The sequence continues at coordinate 533 of DAOLYC010000508.1, read as the reverse complement.
AACTGAATTACATTTTATATTATCCGGAAAAACTAATAGTAGCGAATCGGAACTACATTTATTTATTTTTAAACTATCCATAGGAACGGGGATAGGAGATAATACACTGAAAGGAACAGATTCGCCCGGGGGAACATTATTGTCGCAAAGGTCAAGTAAAGTATTTGAATCGGTTCCGTTTTTAGCAATGAGATTGTAATTGCCAAAGGGTAATGGATTGCTGAAAGTTAATAATACAGAATCCATGTCAAACCCATTGGCACATCCAAAACCAACTGCACTGGTTATTGTTGCTGCTGTAGGGCTTATAATAAAATCGGAGCCATCGTTGGCTAAGCTGCTGCATTTCATACGCTTATTTAGCTTAACTAATATTTGGCTACCATCACATGTTGTATTTTTTGCTAAAGCAATATGAGGTGGAATTGTATCCGTAATTACAGCAGTACCTCCTCCAAACGACAATGCATAACCATGTTGTGAATCGGAAATATGACTGACTAATAAAAGATAATTATGCCCAATTGTAATAA
>DAOLYC010000507.1:0-1543 GCA_035425605.1 Ferruginibacter sp. | reverse complement strand
AAACGTTTCGTGATGATGATGCTCATGATGAACGCCGTGAACATCTGCATGTTGTAATGTGGCTACGCTACTCATATTCTTAATTTTTCTTTGCGGCAATAAAAAATTTATTTGCCTAAACCGGATTTATTATTTTTTTATTTCCAGTACCTGTGCTGTTTGTTTAGTGGTACTATCTGTTTTATTAGTTGCCGGCGCTGCTTTATCGGGATATAAAAAAGAATATTCCGATGTTTGTTCTGCCAGCCATTTTTTATACTCTTCCATGGTTTCCACAATGATAACACCTCTCATAGCAAAGTGATTGGCGCCACATAACTGATCGCATGAAATTTCATACGTAAACTCAGGGTTACCTGTTTTTTTCCTCATTTCTTCGGTAGTAATTTTTGGCGTAAACCATTGAGTGGTTGGTATGCCCGGTACTGCATCCATTTTAAGCCTGAAATGTGGCAAGCCTACATCATGTATCACATCCTGGGAATGTATAACCATCTTTACAGGTACACCCACAGGCAAATGCATGGTAGTGTTTACGTGTATATCATCGTGGCTTGCAGGGTCGTTAAAATCTACACCCAGGTTATTTTTTGCTGTGTATAGCTTATAATTTATTTTACCCAGCACTTTGTCGGCGCCTGGGTATCTAAATTCCCATGCAAACTGGTGCCCGGTAACTTCTACTACAATTGCATCCTTTGGTGCATCGCCGGTAATTTTAAACCATGCTTTTAAGCCAACCACCACTAAAATTGCCAGCACAATGGCTGGTATGGTTGTCCAAATGAGTTCTAATTTTGTGCTGTGAGCAAAATAATAAGCTTTGCGGTTGTCGCTTTCCTGGTATTTAAATGAAAACCAAAACAACAGTATTTGAGTTATAAAAAATATGATGCCGGTGAGTACAATTGTAATCATCATCATAGAATCAATCTCTTCTCCTTCTATCGAAGCCGATCCTTGTGGAAATAAAGTTTTAGGGTATAATAACTCATTACAATACCAAACACCTATCAGGCCAAACACTAAAAACCCTAACAGAAAAAAAGCGTTTATCTTATTGTTCTGCTTACGTGTTTTTTCTTCGCCTTTTAAAATGCTTACGTACTCGCTTGCTTTTGCAATTTGAAATACAACTACAAAAATCAATGCGCCTAAAGCGATCATTAAAAACTCTTTCATAAACTAAATTTAGGAGCCGCTGCCCAATTCAACTTTATCCTTTTTATGTTCAGGATATCGGGAACCGGTAATTGGCATCTTTTTATTTCAAATACTTTTTTATTTTTTTGTTTCGTTCTTCTTTTATTTTCCACAGTAGCGGAGCGTTAAAGAATACTGAATACTATGTATGATGTATCATACTTTCTTTCATAAAAGGATTATTTTTTGCCAACATCGAATGTTTACTCAGGTATTTTCCGGTGCTCCACATAATCAATCCAATAAACAAACAAGGGATACCAAATTCAAAAGGCAACATTTCGGCTTTTTCATGAAGCGTACCGGGCATTACCATTTGGTAAAAATCCAGCCAATGTCC
>DAOLYC010000506.1:0-1543 GCA_035425605.1 Ferruginibacter sp. | reverse complement strand
TCCTGGCCCATTTTACACATTGAATAGCCCTTTGTAAAATCTCTTCCCTGGTTGAGTTGAACTTGGATTTAATATGCAGATCAGATGTACCGATACCTGTATGTATCCTTGGCCTTGCGGCATATTTTAGTGATTGTGCTGCTACTTCAATATCTTTTTGTACGGCACGGGTTAAGCCGCATACTGTAGCATTTTTCACTGCTTTTGAAATTTGTTCTACGGAATCAAAATCGCCGGGCGAAGAAATAGGAAAACCGGCTTCAATAATATCAACACCCAGGGCTTCCAGTTGAAGTGCAAGATTAAGTTTTTCGCTGCTGTTCAATTTACAACCGGGCACTTGCTCACCGTCTCTAAGGGTTGTATCAAAAATAAAAACTTTTCCTGCTGCCATAATAAAATGATAAAGTAGTGAGATAAAAAATGAACTGCTTATTTTTGTAATGCTGGTAATAAATTACCAGTACAGTACAAAAGTACCCTGGGTTGAAAGGGTATAAAAATTAAAGTAATGACTGTTTTACACTTTTTAATTGGCTTTAAATTTGCTGAAAACCTTTACAGTAAAGATTATTGAAAAATATGAACTACAATGTCCAACCGATCCACAGATGCACTTTTTCAATTGATAAAGTCGCTTGAAAAAAGCGAAAAGCGCAATTTTAAACTCTATGCCCAACGCAATACGGCTACCGAAAACCTAAAAACCGTTCTGCTTTTTGCTGCATTGGATAAAATGAACGAGTATGATGAGAAGCATTTATTAAAAAAGGCAAGCGGCATAAAGAAACAACAACTTTCAAACATAAAAGCCGCATTATACAAACAGATACTCTCCAGCCTGCGTTTAATAAAAGAAGAAGATAATATTGATATCAGTCTACATGAACAAATGGATCATGCCCGGATATTGTTTAATAAAGGGCTATACCTGCAAAGTCTTAAAATGCTGGATCGGTTAAAAGATATGGCAACAGAATATCAGCAATTAACTTATTTACAACAGGCTTTGTTCTTCGAAAAAAAAATTGAGGGATTGTATATTACCAGGAGTATGCAGGATAGGGCAGAAAAACTTTCTGATGAATCAACAAAAGTGAGTAGTAAGCTTTCACTTGTCAACCAACTATCAAATCTTTCATTACAATTATATGGCTGGTATATTAAAAATGGGCATGCCCGTAATGAAAAGGATTTAAAAAATGTCCGGTCTTTCTTCGAAAAAAATATACCTGTAAATGCCGGGACAGCAAAAGGTTTCTATGAACAGCTATATCTTTTTCAAAGTTATGTGTGGTATGCTTTTATTCGCCAGGATTTTTTGCATTATTACCGGTATTCTCAGAAATGGGTGGATTTATTTTTGCAAAACCCTGTTATGATAAAAGTGGAAACCGGTATTTATTTAAAAGGGATTCACAACCTAATGGGCGCCCACTTTAGTTTGATTAATACCGGGAAACTGGCACAAACTATAAAACAGTTTGAACAATTTACCAGGCAAAAACATTTGCAACAAAATGAAAATAACCGGATACTTGCT
>DAOLYC010000505.1:0-1558 GCA_035425605.1 Ferruginibacter sp. | reverse complement strand
AAGTATGGGGTTGGATAGTACCGACAGGGAATTTTTTATCTGTCGGAATCGGTTGCAAAAGTTTATATACAACAACCCAATAAGTTTAAATTGGAAGTTATCAGCAGTAGGGTAAGTGGCAGCGATGGGTTTGGGTTTACTTTTCCAACTTTTATAAGTATGTATCAAAATAATGTTTCTATTTTTTTAGACAGGCTAAACCCCCGAGGTTTTGTTTCTCCAATAGCCGATGCCGCATTAAGCATGTATAAATATAAATACCTGGGTAGTTTTTATGAAGATGGTAAAGAGATAAATAGTATACAGGTAATTCCCCGCCGTAATTACGAACCCGTATTTTCTGGCACAATAAATATTACTGATGGAGATTGGCGCATACACAGTCTTGACCTGCAGCTAACTAAAACATCTCAACTGGAAATTGTTGATACGTTGCGAATAACTCAAATTCATGTGCCTGTGGGAGACGATGTGTGGCGAGTAAAAAATCAATTGATTCATTTTAATTTTAAACAGTTTGGTGTTGATGCCATAGGTAATTTTGTTTCGGTATATTCCGATTATAAGATTAACCCGGAGTTTGCAAAAAACCGGTTTAACAATGTTATTATCAAGTACGATACTGCTGTAAATAAAAAACCGGTTGCTTATTGGGATAGCATACGTCCGGTGCCATTAGAACCGGAAGAAAGAATGGATTACCAGGTTAAAGACAGTGTTTTTCAGGTTAATAAAGATTCGGCGCTCAGTAAGTTTTCTATTGATTCGTTAAATAAAAATCAAGGGAAATTAAAATTATACAATATTTTTTGGAAAGGCATTTACCGAACAAAATATACTGTAAAAGGAAATCACAACTGGGGAATTGAACCAATATTAAAAGGCCTGGAATATAATACTGCTGAAGGCGTGGTGATAAACCTGCAACCATATTACAGCAGGTACCTAAAAAAATTAAAAACTAATTTTTTATTTGAACCTAATTTCAGGTATGGAATTGGCAATACACATTTTAATGCCTGGGCCGACCTGTTTTTTAGAACAAGAGATTGGGATACCGATAAAAAAATAAAAAGGCAAACATGGACTATTTCTGGTGGTAAAAGAATTAGTCAGTTTAATAAAACCAACCCGATAACAACACTTAATAATTCTATCAATACTATTTTTTGGGGCGATAATTTTATGAAGATTTATGAAAACATTTTTGGCGCCATTAATTTTAATAAACGTTATGAAACAGGGTTGATATTTAACCTAAATGCATTATATGAAGACAGGATTCCACTTAATAACCGGGATAGCATATTGGTGATAAAAAATCAAAGAAAAAATCTTAAACCAAATTATCCTTATGAAAAATTAACTGCACAGTTTACCAGGCACCAGGCTTTTATCATTAGTGCCGATGTTAGTATAAAACCTGGCCAAAAATATATCCAGTATCCAAACCGTAAAATGCCTTTAGGATCAAAATACCCAACTTTTAGTTTTAATTATACCAAAGGATTTAAAACAATTTTTGGCAGCGATGTAAATTTTGATAAATGGCAATTTA
>DAOLYC010000504.1:0-1568 GCA_035425605.1 Ferruginibacter sp. | reverse complement strand
TTTATTGTTTGTAATATGATTAAATACTCATTATTTCAACTTCTACATTATTTGCAATTCTTCAATGTTTTATCTTTTTATTTTTTTTGTAATAAAGTAGATGATACAAACTATTACAATAAAAATAAGGGTTGAAAGGATTTCCCATTTACTTAAGCTGCTGAGTAACCACACGATGGCTGTAATAGCAAGAAAAGGTATAACCAAACCACCGGGAACTTTAAAAGCTTTTTCAGGAATTTCCTTTTTTTTGAATCTTAACTTAACGGTAGACAAAATAACCGAGAGGTATATAAGCAGGATAGAAGCGCTTGCCAACACTGCTAATTGTTTAAAACCACCAGCTACAGAAAAAATAAAAATCAAAATACCATAAATTAAAATAGCCCAATATGGTGTTGCAAATTTTGGATGAACTGTTGCCAGTATTTTAGGAAACACACCATCTTTTGCTCCGGCAAAAAGTAACCGGGGCGTTGCTAGTAAATCGCCACTTACCGAAGAAAAACAGGAGAATGCAGCAGTTAATAATAATATGGTTGCTCCTACCGGGCCAATAATTTTTTCGGCAATTGCAGCCAAAGGAGCATCTTTTACAGTTGCCATTTGTGGCCCTAATATTCCTTGTGTTACAGTTTGTAGCAACAGGTAAAAGCAAAGAATAACCAGGCCGGCCAATAAAATACCCAGTGGTACGGTGCGTTTTGGATTTTTTATTTCTCCGCTCACGCCAAGTGCTGTTTCAAAACCGGCAAAAGCAAAAAATAAAACAAGGGATGTGTCGGCAAATGTTTTTAGCGATGGGATATGCTCCCAATAGAGATTTTCAGTTTTAATATATCCAAAACCAAAAATGATGATGGCGAGTAACGGTATTAATTTTATAAGTGTAACTATTTTAATAAAGTTTATACCTTGCTTAGCGCCTCGTATGTTTAGCAATATCATAAAACTCAGTAAAACAAAAAACAAAACAGCCCGTAGCCATGGGTTTATAAAAACAGGAAAAATTACGGCTAATGAATCGGTAATGATGTTGAGTAAAGCAGCATCGCCTAAAATACCCCAACCCAAAAAGAATAACCAGTTAATAATAAAACCCGGTAATTCGCCAAAGGCTGTTAATACATAAGTATAAGAGCCGCCACTGCTGGTTATACGGGCACCCGTTTCGGCATAGCATAGCATGATTGTAGCCAACACTATAGCACAAAAAATATAACTGAATATACTGAATGCGCCTAACTGAATACCTACAACAGCCGGCAATACAAAAATACCTGCCCCAATAGTAAAGTTTACAATATTGAGTGCAAGGCCCGATACGCCTACAACCCGTTCTAAGCCTTCATCTGTTTTTTCAATTGACATGTAATGATAGTTTTTGTTGAGCGATAATTATTTAAAAGCTATTTTACTGTAAGCGTCCGGTGCCTTCAATTTTACGATATGGGTTTTTGAAAAAATCATTTACCACTTCATTAAACATATTTGCATACACAATGGGAGTGGAGTGCCCACTGTTAGGCAGTATCCATAAATATGATTTTGGGATTGATTCTGCAATT
>DAOLYC010000503.1:0-1575 GCA_035425605.1 Ferruginibacter sp. | reverse complement strand
CCCCATTTTTTATGTGGCGGAATTTTTGTGTTCAATATATATATGTCCTGGATACCTACTGCATCGCAGGTACGCATAACAGCACTGATGTTATGTGGATCAAAAACATTTTCGAGCAACACCGTTAAATCGGGTTGTCGTTTATTTAAAACAGTTGTCAGTCTTTCGCTTCTCTCGGGTGTCATGGCTGCAAATTACTTGTTTTTATTTTGCAAATTGATGTATATGTGCCCACTAAAATGATTTTCTTTCAGCATAAAAAAACAGTACATTCAACCTTTATAATGTATTGTTCTTAATAAATAAATTAAAACTAAGTTCTTAGCTGTTATTCATACCAAGATAATAAACAAGCAATCAATTTTTATTAAAACTTAAATTTTATGAGTAAATTTCTTTGGATAATTTTGGCATTTTTATCCGGTACTTTTTTGCCTATACAAGCCGGTTTAAATTCAAAACTTGGTAAAGCCGGGGCAAGTCCTATTTATGCTTCATTAATATCTTTTATAATTGGAGTGGCGGCACTTACTTTATATGTAATTCTTACTAAAGAAACGTTTTCGTGGGCAGGTTTAAAAACCGCACCAGCCTATGCCTGGGTGGGTGGTGTATTGGGTGCTTTTTATGTTACGGTCATCATCCTTTCGTTTCCAAAGCTGGGTCCTGGCTTAACTTTTGGCCTGGTAGTAGCAGGGCAAATGTGTATATCGGTTTTGCTTGAACATTTTAATATTCTGGTAGAAAAACCAAATCCTATAAATTATATGAGGCTGATTGGAATAGCTATGATAGTGGTTGGTGTTATTATTATTAGGAAATTTTAATTAAACTGTTTTCAATAAAAAGATGAAAAAATAAATCGGTAAAAAAATATAACTTACAAAAAATGTGTTAGCTGCTTTATGGTCAAATCATCTTATTTCTTAATAATTAAAGATAAAAACTATAAGTAAGGCAATCTATAATTAATAAAACGGAAAAATCAATACATGATACATTTTTCAACAACCAAAACTCAAAACTCAATTATGATAGCAAATACAATTTTTAAAAAACTTTTCTTCATCTCAATATTATTTATAGCACATGCTACAACTTTAGCGCAGGGCACACGCCTGTTGCGGCAACCTGCTATCAGCGCCAGCCAAATTGCATTTGCTTATGGTGGAGATATTTGGACTGTACAAAAAAATGGAGGTCTTGCCCAACGAATAACAAGCACTGCCGCAGTAGAATCGGATCCTCATTTTTCTCCTGATGGTAAATGGATCGCCTTCAGCTCTAACCGAAGTGGAATTACGCAAGTATATATTGTGCCAGCTTCTGGTGGCACCCCTACCCGGCTTACCTGGTATCCTGCCTCTTCAGCAGCCCGTGACTTTACACCCGATGGTAAAGAAATTTTATTTTCAACAAGCAGGGAAACTGCACCTACGGGATATGGCCGATTATGGAAAGTTCCTGTAAAAGGTGGCCCCTCAACTTTGTTGCCGGCTCCCTGGGGTTTTGATGGTAGATTTTCTGCCGATGGAAATAAATTAGTTGTTGACAGGGTTAGCCGATGGGATGTGG
>DAOLYC010000502.1:0-1592 GCA_035425605.1 Ferruginibacter sp. | reverse complement strand
TTTTTGTTGGTGCAGGTATTCCTATATTATTGTTTGAAGCAACGCCTACAGGCTTTATGATGTTAGGCACTGGGCTTTTATTGTCGGTTATATTTGTGGCACTAGCCATGCTGGCAGCCGTTATTGCACGAGATAAGGCAAAAGGTATTGGTGTGGTAATCTTATTGTGGCTTTATTTTTCTATTATTTTCGATGGGCTTATTTTGTTTGTGCTTTTTCAATTTGCCGATTACCCTTTAGAAAAACTAATGGTTGGCGCAACAGCATTAAACCCTATTGATCTAAGCCGGATATTGATTTTATTAAAGATGGATGTAGCAGCATTGATGGGTTATACCGGAGCCATCTTCAAAGACTTTTTTGGAACACAACTTGGAACAACAGTTTCATTTTTTATTCTTATTGCATGGGTGTTTGTTCCAACCTGGTTGTCATTGAGGAAATTTAAACATAAAGACCTGTAGCATACAACTATCATAATATTCATTTAAAAATGAAACAAAGACAATGTTTAACAGGTTTAAATCCGTAATGAAAAAATTAGGTTATTTCATTTATTACAATTAAAACGAAATGAAATAACTAAAATATACACATGTATTGTTGCATTAAAATGCCGGCAATGAAAAAAGATATCACATCAAGAAAAGATATTGAATTATTGGTAGATGAATTTTACAACAAAGTGAAAGGCGATGAGCTTATTGGTTTTATTTTTACTGATGTAGCAAACGTAAGCTGGGAAAAACATTTGCCCGTGATGTACAATTTTTTTGAAAATATGTTATTTTATACCGGACCATATACTGGTAACCCAATGGAACTGCATAAACATGTTAATACTTTGTATCCATTAACAGATAAACATTTCAAGCGATGGAACAGCTTGTTCACTTCAACGGTTGATGAACTGTTTAAAGGTGATACTGCCACACTTGTAAAAACGAGGGCATTAAGCATTTCGGCTGTTATGCAAATGAAGATAGCTGCTGAATCTTCTTCTTCCGATAAAATATTTTGATATAATTAATTCGGGTTTATCGAATTTTAGTTTAATGCCTTCATTTAATTATAAATAGAAAAAGCACAAACAAAATGTTTGCGCTTTTTTCTTCTGTCTAAATTACAATCAACATATTTTAATTACCCGAAGGTAACAGTACGCCATCTATCACATGCACAATTCCGTTGGCAGCCTGTATGGAAGCTATTATTTTTGCAGTACCATTTATATAAATGCCATCTGCTTTTTTACTAATGGAAATGTTTCCACCATCTACCTGCCCAATGGTTTGCCCATCTTGAAACATTTCGGGTTTAAAAACGCCTAACGAAACATGATATTGAAGGATAGTAGTTAGATCATCTTTCTTTTCGTGTTTAAGCAATCCATCAACAGTACCTGCTGGTAATTTTTCAAAAGCGGCATTGGTTGGTGCAAATACAGTAAATGGTCCGGCATTGCTTAATGCATCTACCAGTTCGGCAGCCTTAACAGCAGTTACCAATGTAGTATGGTCTTTACTGCCAATTGCAATTTGAACCACATTTTTTTCTGATGCATCGTCTTTTACACCAGATTGACCTGTGGT
>DAOLYC010000501.1:0-1611 GCA_035425605.1 Ferruginibacter sp. | reverse complement strand
TGTGGAAATTCTAAAACAGCCACAGTATTCTCCATTTACTGTAGAAAAACAGGTTGCTATAATTTACCTGGGAACTCAAGGATTATTAAAGAATGTTGCAGTTAAAAATGTAAAAGCATTTGAAGATCATTTCTTAATGGAAATGGAAAATAAATATCCTGAAATAATGGCCGAATTTAAAAAAGGTGTATTGAACGATGAAAGCTTGAAAAAAATGACAGAACTGGCTTCAGGATTAGCTGCCCAGTATAAAGCTTAAAATTAAAAATAAATATATATTATGAGGAGAGAAGCAATTCTCTCCTTTTTTATTTTATCTATATTATTAAATAAACCTCATTACAAAAAAGGGAATTTGCACAGTCTTTTAAAAGGAAATATTTTAATTATTCAGTTGATTGATTTAAAAAATACAGTTAAATATATGTTGCCGATTTGGCATGAAAATTATTTGGCTTACTGTTTGTAAAATCTAATCTAATAAAATTTTAAATAAATGACATTTGGAATAATTGTAGTGTCTTTACTCTTTATGGGCCTTGGTATGTTAGTGCAATTCAGGTTAAAAAGCAAATTTGCCGAATATGGCAAAGTGCCTGTAAGTAGTGGATTAAGCGGAAAAGAAGTTGCAGAAAAAATGCTAAGGGATAATGGTATTTATGATGTGAAGGTAATTTCAGTAGATGGGTTCCTGTCTGACCATTACAATCCTTTAAATAAAACAGTAAATTTAAGTCCGGATGTTTATGCTGGTATCAATGTATCTGCTGCCGCAGTGGCAGCACACGAATGTGGCCACGCCGTACAACATGCTGCTGCATATTCCATGTTAACTTTAAGAAGCAAACTTGTTCCGGTTGTAAACATTAGCAGCCAACTATCGCAATGGATTATAATTATAGGCCTTGGTTTTTTGGGTTTTGGCGGCGGTAACCCAACAGTATTATTGGTAGGTATTATATTATTTGCCATAACCACTTTGTTTACCATCATTACATTACCTGTTGAGTTTGATGCATCGGCAAGAGCTCTACAATGGCTGGATAGCTCTCACATGGCAACAGGAACCGAATATGATAAAGCTAAAGATGCATTAAAATGGGCTGCACTTACTTATGTAGTTGCCGCACTTGCTTCTATTGCCATGCTGGTGCAATATATTCTTATATACCAGGGACGAAGTAGAGACTAATATTTTTTGTAACTTTTTTTAGGGTAACACATCAACTATATTTGCTAACAATAGTTATTATTTAAACAGTAATCATTTATATGAACTTTGGAAAAGAATTTGAAAAATATGCTGTGATGCATAAAGGCATTAGCAGTAATACGCTGGATGCTTATGTAAAACATAATGTAACCAACCTTACACCCAACATAATTGAAGAGCGGCCGATGAACATTGCCGTTATGGATGTTTATAGCCGTTTAATGATGGACAGGATTATCTTTTTAGGTTATCCCATCAACGATGAAGTGGCAAACATTGTAACTGCACAATTACTATTTTTAGAAAGTACGGATCGTAGCCGTGATATACAAATGTATATCAACTGCCCAGGCGGTGGCGTATATGCTGGTTTGGGTATGTACGATACCATGCAGTTC
>DAOLYC010000500.1:0-1623 GCA_035425605.1 Ferruginibacter sp. | reverse complement strand
CCTGGGTACACCTGCAACACCCTTACTCGTCAGCATCAATGTTAAACCCATAAATAACTGTTCGCCAAAACTCATATTTAAACCAGCTGCCTGTGCTACAAAGACCGATGCTAATGACAAATACAGTGTTGTTCCATCCAGGTTAAAAGTATAACCCGTTGGTAAAACAAAGGAAACTATTTTACGGGGCACCCCAAACTTCTCCATGTTCTCCATAGCAATTGGTAAGGCCGACTCGGAACTGGTTGTTGCAAAGGCAATAGAAACCGGCTCGGAAGCTGCCCGGAGAAATTGCTTTATCGGCAATTTAATAATTAATGCTACAGGTAATAAAACAACAAGTATAAAAGCAATTAATGCAACATAAAGTGTTGCCAGTAATTTAACCAGGTTTACCAATACATCAACACCTAAATGACCAACAGTTACAGCAATTGCGGCACCCACTCCAAAAGGTGCAAAGTACATGATGATATTGGTGAACTTAAACATTGTTTCGGCAAGGCTTTCCGTAAAGGCAAGCATCGGTCTTTTCTTTTCCTCGTTCAGCATCGCCAATGCAATACCAAATATGATACTGAATACCACAATCGGTAAAACATCTCCATGGTAAAACGATTTGGCAAAATTTTCAGGAAAGATATGAAGCACCACTTCCTGCCATCCTTGCGGAGCAACTGTCGGTAATTTTTCTTCAAATCCTTCAGGCAATAATATTCCTTTACCGGCGCCTGAAATATTGATAGCCAGTAAGCCTATAAACAAGGCAATGGTTGTTACCACTTCAAAATATAAAATTGATTTCCATCCCATCCGGCCAACCTGTTTTAAACTTGAATGGCCTGCAATACCTACAACTAAAGTTGCAAATAATATGGGAGCAATAATCGTTTTAACTAAACGTAAAAATATCTGGCTCAGCACTTTCAGATTTTGCGAAAATGCCGGAAAGTCTAATCCTATCTCTACTCCTATCAGCATACTTACCAATATCCATGTAGTAAGATTCTTCTTATAAACAGCATACATGATCATGCAGGTCAGGAATATCCATCTGAGACTAAACATTATCGTTTCTGGAATTTTTACAATATCCCGCAGGTGCAAAAAGTATAAAATGGCAAGTAAGGAAAATAAGCCTAAAGAGATAAGCCCGATAATACGTTTGGTCATTTTGATTTTTTATAATGAATTGTCAAATCTAACAGAAACATGGTATTTATAAAAATAGCCGTTTGCCTCAATGAACCTTCACATCCGCAAAACAGCATCGCAATATAATATTTAATAACAGACTATAGCTGATATTATATCAAAAAAGTATCGGTGGTTGTTTAATTAAGAATTTTATGCTTACTTTTCAGTTTATTAAAAAAACCAAAACCTACTTACATGAGTATTTTCGCAAGAAAACCGATGGATGCTTTGATGAGTGAAGCATCTGAAACCGGTTCACATACCTTAAAAAGAACCCTGGGTGCCGGTGGACTGGTAGCCTTAGGTATTGGTGCCATCATTGGCGCAGGTTTATTTTCCATTACAGGTATGGCTGCCGCAAATCATGCCGGACCTGCCATTACCATTTCATTTATTGTTGCTGCATTCGGTTGTTTATTTGCCGGC
>DAOLYC010000499.1:0-1631 GCA_035425605.1 Ferruginibacter sp. | reverse complement strand
CATTTTTAAATGCCATACCAATACAGGCATTACGGGTATATCGCCTATTTGAAAAGGAGTTTCATCTATGGTTATTAAATTAAGGCTTGGTATGCCTGGGTATTTTTTATCTGAAAAGGCATAAGCAAATTCCCGTTTTATTGCCTCCTCAGTTAATGAGTTGGCGTAAATATCCATAGGTTTTTGCTGAAAATAATTATAAGCCCGTACATCATCAAGCCCCGCTATATGGTCTTTGTGAGGATGGGTAAATAAAACAGCATCTAACTTTTTTACTTTGGCACGCAACATCTGGTACCTAAAATCGGGTGTGGTATCTACAACAAAAGAAGTTGTTGCACTTTCAACCAGAATACTGGAACGTAATCGTTTATCCTTTATATCGGTTGATGAGCATACTTTGCAGCTACATCCTATCATTGGTACACCACTACTGGTACCGGTGCCAAGAAATGTTATTTTTAACGGGGGGCATTGCACTTAGCAAATTTAAGGAATTGAAGTTGAGGTACGAGGTTTTTAAAATATGTATTAAGGTGCTGTAGCTATTGGCTGTTCATGTAAATTATTACCTGCTACTACCAACACTCATCACTTCTTCATAAATTTTTTGGCTTTCGTGGGTAAGTGCATCAAAATGTATTTCCAGGCTTGGCATTAGGTCGGTAAGTGCATTGATACGGCCTTCGGTTTGAAAAAATTTATTGATAACAATAACTTTCTTGTCTTGCAGAATGCAGTAACCACTTTGAAAAGTTCCCCTTTCGTACCGTATAACATAACCGCTTTCTTCGGCCACTTTTTCTATCTTATCTAAATTATGTTGTGTATATTTCATTATAAATTAAAATTCAAAAAATGAAAAGTAAAAAACCCTAAAGCTGTAAAGCAACAAATTTAACCAGGGGCAGTTTCTTTTAAAATTTAAGTTATCACCATTAGGTTGAAAAAAATATACCAATCTTTTTAAATTTGGCTTTTACTTATTGGTCATTCTTATCACGGGCACAATCATCTCTTCAAGGCTTATACCGCCATGCTGAAAGGTATTACGATAATAATTGGCAAAATGGTTATAATTATTAGGGTAGCATAAATAAAGATCGCCTTTGGCAAAAATGAATGACGAGTTAACATTGGGTACCGGTAAACCTGCTTCCCTGGGGTCTCTAAAAGCCAGTACTTCCTTAGCTTCGTAATTTAAATTACGGCCATGTTTGTAGCGTAGGTTGGCAGTGGTTTGTTTATCGCCAATTACTTTGCCCGGTGTATTAACCCTTACGCTTCCATGATCGGTTGCCACAATCATGGTTAGTTTTTTATCGGCAATTTTTTTTAATGCCTGGTGCAATGGAGAATGTGTAAACCAGCTTGCGGTAATACTGCGGTAACTGGTTTCATCGCCGGCCAGTTCTTTAAGCACTTCCATTTCGGTACGTGCATGGCTAAGCATATCTACAAAATTATATACTATGATATTTATGTCGTTATCCATCATGTTATGGATATTATCAACCAGCTTTTGCCCATCGTTGTTATTGGTAATTTTTGTATATGAATATTTCAAGTTGGTGTTGCCCAATGTTTTCAACTGTGCTTTAAAAAATTCTTCTTCATACAAATTTTTGCCG
>DAOLYC010000498.1:0-1634 GCA_035425605.1 Ferruginibacter sp. | reverse complement strand
CATACAATCCGATATTGGAAATATTATTTTTTATTATTTTATTTTTACGTTAGTTGATGTGGCAGGTGCCGCTATTGCCTTTGCATTTGAAAAAGAAGATTATAAAAAACTTTTGTGGATGATACCTCAAAGATTGGTTTACCGGCAACTCATGTACTATATCCTCATCAAATCATTTAACCGGGCATTAAAGGGCGAATTACAAGGCTGGGGAATACTAAAAAGAACCGGTAATGTAAAAAAAATTTCAACTGCCTGATTAAACCATTAGTGCTTTACCTTTGCAATCCCTGCCAAAAAACAAAAATATAACGCAGGCAAATAATTAAATACTTGGCAGCAGAAGATTCAGATAGGAAAAAATTTTTTAAACGCATTCGCAACAGGCATGATGATGAACCTGAAGAGATGTCATTTGTAGGGCATCTGGAAGCATTGCGCTGGCATATCATGCGATCTGTTATAGCCTGGCTGGTTGCAGCAATAAGCATTTTTATTTTTATTGATTGGGTGTACGACAATATAATACTGGCGCCTGCCAGTGAAAATTTTGTTACCTATGGCGCTTTGTGCAGGTTTAGCCATTGGTTACATATTGGCGATAGCCTATGTATGCCTCCGGTTAAAATAAGATTTTTGGTTACCGAAGTAAATGGCACTTTCACATCGGCGTTAAGCATTGCTATGATTGGAGGTATTATTGTGGCATTCCCTTATTTATTTTGGGAGCTTTGGCGTTTTGTAAAACCAGCCTTATCAGCAAAAGAAAAAAAATATGCCCGTGGCAGTATATTTTGGGTTTCACTTTGTTTTTTTGCAGGGGCAGCATTTGGGTATTATTTACTGGCACCATTTACTTTTAATTTCCTGGCATCTTTTACGTTGGGTAAATCCGGCGCCATTCAGTATCAACCAAGCATCAATGATTATGTTGATACGCTTAACAATCTAATCCTGGGTTGTGGTATGGCATTTGAATTACCAGTACTGGCTTATGTGCTGGGCAAAATCGGCATCATCAGTTCTGCCTTCTTAAAAAAATACCGGAAGTTTGCTTTTGTAGTAATTTTAATTGTGGCTGCAGTTATTACACCATCTCCCGACTGGACAAGTCAAACCATTGTAGCCATTCCACTTTTATTGCTGTACGAAATTAGTGTGGCTATAGTAAGAAGGGTAGATAAGCAAAAAGAAAAAGAAGAAAGAGCCTGGAGTTAGTTCACTTGTACATTGTATTAAATACAATATGTGTTATAAATTATACCGCATTTAAGTACCTTTGATAAGCATTTTCAATATTCAACTTTTAATTACATTATTATGTCTCCTTTCAATTTAAAACTACCCATTGCTATCGGTTGCGATCATGCCGGTTTCGATTGCAAAGAAGACCTTATTTCTGTTTTAGAAGGTGAAGGACTTGCTTTTACTGATTTTGGCACGTTTAATAAAGACTCGGTTGATTATCCTGATTTTGCACACCCGGTTGCTTATGCTGTAGAAAAAGGAGAAGCTGCATTTGGTATTTTATTATGCGGCAGCGCAAATGGTGTTGCAATGACTGCAAACAAACACCAGGGAATAAGAGCTGCTATTTGCTGGGGAGAAGAACTGGCCGAATTGGCCCGCAAACA
>DAOLYC010000497.1:0-1641 GCA_035425605.1 Ferruginibacter sp. | reverse complement strand
CGACCAATAGTTTCTGTGAAAGTAAGGGTAGTATTTTCATTAGGTTTTATTTGTTCAATAATCCGCTGTATTCTTTTGCCACCAAATAATATATAAAAAAACAGTAGCAATAATGCCAGCCAAAAAGCATAAGTAAGTGATGGATGTTTTAAAATTTCGCTTAGCGTAGAAAAACCATTATCGTTTTTACTTTTTTTTCTGTTAGATAATTTATTGTAATAATCATCCCAATAAACATGTTCGGGTACATTGCCGGTATAAGCAAATACCTGTTGCAGGTATTGTTGGTTATCATGTGTTAGCAAAAAATAATTACTTAAAGCCCGTGGTTCGCATTGTAAAAACAACCTGCCTTTGCCATGAAAATAAACAATTGAGTTAGGTTTTCCATTAGCATTTAGCCCCAATACCTTTGTAGTACTGCTATCAATATTAATAAAATGGTTTTGCATTGGGTAGTAAAAATAGCCATAATAAGTACCAGGTTTACTTAACATGCTTGTTTTTGTATCTTTCATCTTTTCAAACAAGTTTTCATCATAAATATCGGCATACATTTCATCGCATTTAATACTGTTCAGCAAATTTTCATCAATCCTGCCTGCAGAAATTACCATGTCATTTCCATTTTGTATATATTCCATCATGGCATCCACTTCTTCAGATGTTACAAAAAGTTTTGAAGCCACACATATATAAAGAGATGCTGTATCGTTGATACTTTGCCATGTGCTAATGAACGGTTGATTTTTATTTCTGATTATATTATCGGTTAACATTGCTTCCAGTTGGCGGTACGCTATATTGGCGCCAAATGGCTTACTGTCGTTTTTAGAAAATGATTCCCGCAAAGAAGGTAAATTATCTTTTGTTGTACACGAAGCTAACAGCAGTGCAATACAAAATATTAAAAGATATGTGTGTTTATAAATCAAACAGGTGCTATATTTTTTTATTTAGATTTAAGAAACCGGTTTCAATCTTACGATAAATATCATTTTCTATATTAAACTCTCCATACCATACATACTCATAATTTAAAGTGAGCGAAGCAAATTCATTTTGAAATGTATGTTGTTTTAATTCGCTTACGTACTGATAATTGGTTTTATCGGGAGCCAACTCAATTAAATTTTTACCAGCAAGCAAATGCAAAGTGCGTAAATACTGGTACCTAACTGCCTGGCGGTAATTATGGTTCAGCAGTGCATTTCTTACCAATTCGTCAAAATTTGTTTCTGCATTAATGGTATTCAAAGTCAAATCATCGCCAGGGTTTTCCATTGCTTTTGTTTTTGCTTTAAAGACGCCTTCGGTTAAAAACAGTTTGTAAATAATAAACAGCACAAATGATATTGCCAACATCCATAAAAGTATCCTTAAAGCCTGTGTTTTTAAAAGTTTACTAATAAAGCCCGGTTTATATTCCTTTTGAACAGGCTGTACTTTTTCTTTTTTATTTTTTTCTCTCAACAGACTATCTAAATTTATTAAGTAGCCATACTGTTTTAAATTTTTCCATTTTGCAATAGAGTCTGGTGATAACTGAAGTTCATTTTTGTATAAAACGGTATCTATTTGAAATACATCTTCAGTAAAAGAATTTCTTTTATTAGTATCCATTATTTCGTTTCCTTCGTT
>DAOLYC010000496.1:0-1664 GCA_035425605.1 Ferruginibacter sp. | reverse complement strand
AACCGGTTTTGTGCCTGGCTGGCAAAACTTACTCCTATCAATAAAACAAGTATGTAAAAAATTCTTTTCAATAAAGTAAAATTAATGCTTTTTCTTAAAAATACATATAATCACTGTAAAATATAACAATTTACTGATAATAGAACTCACTATTGCAAAATATATTGTACCCGTATCAAAAATATTAGCTTAATGCTGCTATTTTTTTATCAATAGCCTCAAAATCAGGAAGATCCCCTGCATTTTCTAAAACCTCTGCATATTGAACTACCCCTTTCTTATCTATTAAAAACGCCGATCTTTTACTTACCCCTTGCATATCCATAGCTGTAAAGCTTCCATAAATACAACCATACGCATTAGAAGCATATTTATTAAAATCGCTCAATAATGGAAATTGATAATGCTGTTCTTCTTTATATTTCTGAAGGCTGTAAACCGAATCTACAGAAATGCCAATAACTTGTAATTGATCGGTACTATAGCGGTTGTAATTATCCCTTATGCTACACAATTCTTTTGTACAAACACCCGTAAAAGCCAAGGGGAAAAACAGGATCAAAATATTTTTATTGCCTTCAAAACTACTCAGGGTAACTGCTTGTTTCTCGGTGTCGTAAAGTGTAAAATCCGGTGCTTTTTGTCCTAATGTTGTATGCATAAAATTTATTTTTAATTGCTTAAAGAGTACAAAGATAACCCATTACTGCAATAGCTATAAAACAGAAGGCCCTGCTTTCGCAGAGCCCCTGTTATCCAAACAATCCATAAAAACAAATCTTTGGCATATCATGTGTGTGACAGCCGGATTGCTGAAAATTTTATAATAAATAAATGTGGGGATGAGGGACTATAATACGATTCAAGATAAAAGCATGTTGTACAGCTTTCGTTACCATGCAATGAATTTTAGGTGTTCAAAAAAAATAAGATTGTAACTATAGGTTGCAGGTATTAAACGAAGAAAAACTTAAATTATTTTAAAGGGAAGCTGTATTGTTATCCACACTATGGTGAAAACTAAAGCCGGCGCATGTAAACTTTTGTAAGTGCCAAACTACCCCAGGGAGATATCTTCATAACGGGTATATTTTTTTCAATAAACCGCCAGTCCCGGTTAAAAAATACATACCGGTTTAAAATACCAGGCTGGTTTAATTGAATATTTAATTTCCCATAATCTTCAGATGTATGCCAGGTGCCCGTATAGATGCTATCTGCATTAAAACCCTTCATGGGGCCATCTTCCAGCGTATTTTTAAATAAGATAAAAGTATCTTTTGCAAAGCGTGCCGTAATATCTATACCGTTTTCATATGCAGAATCCACAACAAAATTCCGGTTTAGGATGTTGGCTTCAAAATATTGAGCAGCCAGTGTAAGTTGCTCGCCGGTAATGGGGTCTTTCTTTTTACAGCTTCCCAGGTATAATATGGTAAGGGCAAAAATAATAGCAATGAGCAAACGCCATTTAAAAACTGTTTTTATAAACCGGCTGTTGTGAGGCATGTATTCATTTTGATTTTCTGGAAACATAAAACTACAATTTCTGTTGCATTTTTTAATTCTTTTATAACGGCATCTATCTTTTATTGTTGTATTTCTTTTGCATGAAAACGTATAATAATATACCTTAATGTACATTCAGTTATTAGCTGTATGAA
>DAOLYC010000495.1:0-1671 GCA_035425605.1 Ferruginibacter sp. | reverse complement strand
AAAGCGATGATGCTGTTACATGGATTTCGTTAGGTTATACAACAAAAGACGCTTCTTTAAATTATGTAGAAAAAACAGCTATTGATGATTTTTCAAGATTTACTTTATCTACATCCAATAATCCATTACCCGTTTTATTTAAAGAGTTTGCTGTAGAATGTAAAAACCAAAATGAAGCGATACTTACATGGAAAACCGCTAGCGAAGAAAATACTGATTTTTTTGAAATACAACGAAGCAAAGACGGGGTACATTTTACTACAATTGCTAAAAAAACTGCTGCCGGAAACAGTAATACCGAAAAAATTTATTCATATACAGATATAGCTACCTTAGAAAATAATTTTTATCGTATTGTACAAACAGATAAAAACGGACTACACACATATACACAGGTTAAACATTTGAAATGCGGTAGCGATGAAGATATTTTATCTGTGTATCCTAATCCCACTGTTGATAAAATTTTCCTCGACATCCAAAGCGCACAAAACGCAACTGTTCATTTAAAAATTATTGATGCATTGGGTAAACAGGTTTATACAGATAAATTTAATTTGCAAAACGGCAGCAACAACAAAATTATAGATGTACATAAGTTTGCCAGTGGGCTGTATTTATTGATTGCTACATGGGATAATAGTAATTATACCAAAACCCAAAAAATAATAAAACAATAATAATGGTGGTTTAGCTTTATATTTTTATAATTTTAGCAAATTCGGCAATACTTTATCTGCCGAATTTTTTTTTAAATGCAGTTTATATAAGAATGTTTTAGGTAATACTGCCTTATAACAGGCACACACAAAATATCTTTATACTAAATTTGGGGTTAAAAGGAAGTTTACATTAATTTATAAAATCGTTAACATGAGTTTAGAAAACAAAGTAATGGCAGAAATGAAAGACGCTATGAAAGCTAAGAACGAAGGTGTTTTGCGTGCCTTACGAGCCATAAAAGCCGAAATCATAAAAGCTAAAACAGACCCCGGTGCAGGCGGTGTAATAGATGAAGCTACCGAACAAAAATTTTTACAAAAAATGATGAAACAGCGCAGAGATTCGCTGGAGATATTTGAAAAGCAAAGTCGTGCCGACCTTGCGGAGAAAGAAAAAGAAGAGATGGCGGTGATTGAAAAATTTTTACCAAAGCAATTAAGCGAAACAGAACTGAAAGAGGTTATAAAAAAAATTATTACCGATACAGGAGCTGCATCTGTGGCAGATTTGGGTAAAGTTATGGGGGTTGCCAGTAAACAACTGGCAGGCAAAGCCGATGGCAAAACTATAAGTAATATAGTAAAAGAAATACTCTCAGCTTAATACGCTAAGTAAAAATGTTTAGTAAGAAAGTGATAGTAAAAAAATATGTTTATAGACCTGATTTTTGCTGCATGTATGCTCCTGGCTATTTTAAAAGGGTATCGTAAAGGGTTTATCATAGCCGTATTTTCAATATTAGCATTTGTATTAGGATTGGCGGCCGCATTAAAATTATCGGCAATAGTTGCAGGTTATCTGCAACAAAACATAAATGTATCTACCCAATGGCTGCCCTTTATTGCATTTGCATTGGTTTTTTTTACAGTGGTAGTTTTAGTAAGGTTTGGCGCCAGGCTTATAGAAAAGACTTTTCAAACATTACTTTTAGGCTGGGTAAATCGTATT
>DAOLYC010000494.1:0-1690 GCA_035425605.1 Ferruginibacter sp. | reverse complement strand
TAAAATAATGGTACAAGTGCAAAGCAGTTGGTTTCCACTGGTTGATAGGAATCCACAAAAATTCATGCGTATTCCCGAAGCAGATGAAGCAGATTTTCAGAATGCAACAATTCGTATTTATCATGATAAAGTAAATGCCAGTAACATTTTGTTACCTGTTTTAAAAAATTAAAGTACGGTTGGATTTACCACAATAAATTAAATAGATATTTGCACAAACAATTAATTCCAACATACCAATAAATCTTGGTTACAAAACAGATTTTAAATTTCGATTATGAAATTAATTACAACTTTATTGAGTTTTATTTTTAGTGTTAGCTGTTTTTCGCAGGTTAACCTTGTACCCATGCCTGCCAAACTGAAGATGGGAAACGGCTCATTTAGTATCAATAAAAATACAGTTATTACCCTCGAAGGTAGTAACCTGGAAAAATCTGCCGTGGTTTTAAATGATTACCTGCAAAAACAATTTGGGTATAAATTAAAAGTGGTAAAACAAGCAGCCAACTCAAACTCAATCCGTCTTAATTATGAAAGAATGGATAATGAGATAGCTGGAGCCTATCATTTAACGATAAATAAAAATGGGGTTTATATTGCCGGTGATAACGAAGCCGGTGTTTTTTACGGCATCCAAACTTTAATACAGTTAATACCGTTTACTAAAAACAAACAATCCATTCCACAACTAAACATTACAGATTATCCCCGCTTTGCTTATAGAGGTATGCATTTAGATGTAGGCCGTCATTTTTTTCCGGTTTCGTTTGTAAAAAAATATATTGATTACCTGGCTGCTTACAAATACAATACATTTCATTGGCACCTAACCGAAGACCAGGGCTGGCGAATTGAAATTAAAAAATATCCTGAGCTAACAAAAATTGGTGCCTGGAGAAATGGAAGCATCATTGGCCGTTATCCCGGCAAAGGAAACGATAACAAATATTATGGCGGTTTTTATACCCAGCAGGAAATTAAAGATGTAGTGCAATATGCAAAAGACAAGTATATAGAAGTGATACCAGAAATTGAAATGCCCGGCCATGGAAGCGCCGCCATTGCTGCTTATCCCTGGTTAAGCTGTTTTCCGCAAAAGCCAACAGAGATACCTGCCAATATGATTTCACAAAAAAGTATTGAAGAACAAAAAAATGGACGGATAAAATTAGTGCAGGAAACTTGGGGTGTATTTGATGACGTTTTTTGTGCAGGAAAAGATTCTACATTTTTGTTTTTGCAGAATGTGATTGATGAAGTAATACAATTATTTCCATCAAAATATTTTCACATCGGCGCTGATGAATGCCCTAAAACTCACTGGAAACTTTGCCCCTTTTGCCAAAAAAGGATGAAAGATAATAACCTTAAAGATGAGCATGAACTGCAAAGCTGGTTTGTACAGCGTATTGAAAAATATTTAAACAGTAAAGGTAAAATAATGATTGGCTGGGATGAGATACTGGAAGGTGGCCTTGCCCCCAATGCAGTGGTGATGAGCTGGCGTGGCGAAGCCGGTGGCATTGAAGCAGCTAAACAAAAACACCAGGTAATAATGACCCCCGGAAACCCCGTTTATTTTGATCATTCACAAACTAAAAACGAAGACAGTGTAACCATTGGTGGGTACAACCCCATTGAAAATGTATATGCCTACGAACCCATTCCAAAAGAACTTACAACCGAA
>DAOLYC010000493.1:0-1704 GCA_035425605.1 Ferruginibacter sp. | reverse complement strand
GGTATTAAAAGCATAAGTGTACAATAAAGCCAGGTGTGCACCTGCACTTTCACCTATCATTGCCATGGTATCTGATATGACAAAACTTGTTTTATTTACTGCCATAAAATTTACTGCAGCACTTATATCAGACATTATTTCGGTATGATGAATGTTGGCCGTATTGCTGGCTAATCTATAATTAATATTAGCAATAGCTACATCAGGCCATTTGGTGCTTAGCAGGTTTTTCATGTAATTGAAATCATTTTTATCACCGGCTTGCCAGGCGCCTCCATGTATCATCACTATAAGTTTGGTAGAGCTATTGCGGCCTGATGGTAAATAAATATCCATTTTTTGTTTGGCATCTGTACCATACGATGTATCTAATATTATTCGCTCTGGTAAATTACCGCCACCACCGCCACTTCCCCCACCGCCAGGTGTTTCCTTTGTGCAGGATACTAAAAAAAATAAAAATATAAATATTACGGCTAAAACAAAATAACTGGCATTATTCGAAGGGCTTATTACCGGTTTAATTAAGTTCATACTTTGTTGTTTAGATGATGCTCAAATATCGGGTTAAATTTTAAATGAACCTGTTAAAAAAAGTACATAAACTTTTAGTTTTTACAAAACAATTCAACAATAAATTAACATGAATGAATCTATATTTTGTAATTTTAAAAAAAAGAAAACATGGACCAAGCGTATGTAAAAAACCATATTGAACATGGCATCAACACTATTGAATTTTATCATCCACAAAGCAACTCTTTGCCGGGAAAAATTTTGGAAGAACTGGCTAAAGAAATACATTTTGCAGGAACACACGATGATACAAAAGTGATTGTTTTACAAAGCCACGGCGATAGAACTTTTTGTGCAGGCGCAAGTTTTGACGAACTGATTGCTATTAAAGATGAAAAAGAAGGGCTGGCATTTTTTAGTGGCTTTGCTAATGTTATTAATGCCATGCGAAAATGCCCAAAGTTTATTATTGGCCGCATACAGGGTAAATGTGTGGGCGGCGGAGTTGGGTTGGCAGCTTCGGTTGATTACGCCATTGCAACAAACAAGGCCGACATAAAATTAAGTGAGCTGGCTGTAGGTATTGGCCCCTTTGTAGTAGGCCCTGCAGTGGAAAGAAAAATTGGCGTATCGGCTTTTAGCGGGCTGGCTATTGACGCAACTAACTGGCGCAATGCAGATTGGGCAAGAAGAAAAGGTTTGTTTGCCGAAATGCATGAAACCATTGAAGGAATGGATGAGGCTGTGAGCCGAATGGCAAATACTTTAACAAACTCAAATCCACAGGCAATGGCGGCAATGAAAAAAACTTTTTGGAACGGAACAGATCATTGGGACACATTGCTGAAAGAAAGAGCTACCATTAGCGGTAAACTGGTGTTAAGTGAGTTTACAAAAAATGCAATAAATAAATTTAAAGCAAAGGACTAAACAGAAATAGATGGTATGGGATATAAGAGAAGAATTATTTTCCAAAATTTTTCTTACACATAACTAAATATTTAATCCTCCACAAGCGCTTATTACCTGGCCTGTGATATAATTACCCATATCGCTTGCTAAAAACAAACATACATTAGCAATATCCTCGGTGCTTGCAAACCTTCCTAAGGGGATATCGGCTTTGTATTTTTCAGCACCTTCTCCATCTTTTAAATAACTTGTCATATCGGTTTCAACAAAACCGGG
>DAOLYC010000492.1:0-1719 GCA_035425605.1 Ferruginibacter sp. | reverse complement strand
GGGTTTGATGCAGGAGCGTATTACTTCAACTAATAATGGTTCAATTACTTCGGTGCAGGCTGTTTATGTACCTGCGGATGATTTGACTGATCCGGCTCCGGCAACAACATTTGCTCACCTTGATGCAACTACGGTATTAAGCCGTAAGATTGCGGATCTGGGTATCTATCCAGCGGTTGATCCTTTGGATTCAACTTCAAGAATTTTGACTCCGTTAATCGTTGGAGAAGAACATTACAACACAGCTAACCGTGTAAAATTAATTTTACAGCGCTATAAAGAATTACAGGATATCATTGCCATTCTTGGACTGGATGAATTGAGTGATGAAGATAAACTGGTGGTATCTCGTGCACGTAAGGTTCAGCGTTTCTTAAGCCAGCCTTTCTTTGTGGCCGAGCAGTTCACCGGTTTAAAAGGAGTGTTGGTTCCTATCGAAGATACCATCCGTGGTTTTAATTCTATTATGGACGGCGAAGTGGATGAATATCCCGAAGCAGCATTCAACCTGGTTGGAACACTGGAAGATGCGGTTGAAAAAGGTAAGAAATTAATGGAAGCAGCAAAAGCTTAAGCAAGTAGCAGGTAGCAAGTAGCAGGGAAGAAGTAGTAAAGTATTTGGATTATTTTTTTATTTTTATAAATCCGTTTACTTAATTAAAAACTTCCGTTTATGAAAATTCATAATTTTAAAGAGCTACAGGTTTGGCAAAAAGCAATGGACCTTGCTGTTTTTACTTATCAACTTACCGGTTATTTTCCTAAAGAAGAGAAATATGGTTTGATTTCTCAGATACAAAGATGTGCAGTTTAAATTCCATCTAATTTAGCTGAAGGCAGTGGAAGGGTTTCTGATAAAGAGTTTCAACATTTTATCAGCATTGCAATGGGGTCTTCATTTGAATTAGAAACGCAGGTTATACTGGCATTTAGATTTAAATATATTAATGAAGAGCAAATGAAAGAATTTGATGAAATGGTAAGGCCTGTTCAAAAAATGTCATTTGGTTTATATAATAGTTTACAAAAATAAAAGCAGGTGTAGTCTTGATACTTGCTACTTAAAATCATGATACATGGTTCTTGAAATTTTAACACCCGAACAAAAAATTTTCAGCGGCGATGTGTATGGCGTACAGTTGCCGGGCATTGCAGGCTTGTTTGAAGTCCTGGACAAACATGCGCCGCTTGTAAGTGCATTAAAGGCAGGTAACCTGAAGATTTTAAATGATAAAACACAGACAACTTCGTACACAATAAAAAGTGGTTTTGTAGAAGTGCTTCATAATAAAACAACCGTGTTGGTTGAAGGTGCTGTAGAAGTTTAAAGCAAAATATTTATATAGTTAAAGCCCATACAATTGTGTGGGCATTTTTATTGGGTGAGCCATCCGCCACGGCGGAGTGACTAACTGTTAATCCAGTTGTTTCTTTAACTGTACAAAGCTCCATGCCGTAAAGGGCAATACCGGCAAAGCCAGGAAGGAAAGCAAGTTCCGGGTTGTCAAAAAAACAACCACTGTCAGCGTTAATAGAAATACCGGGTAAAACACGAATAAAAATCCAACCATTTTGGAATCATCATGCCCATTTTCTTTAATTAAAGTATCGCCAAGCCATTTGGTAAAATAAAATAAAGGGGCATGAATAATTAAACCGGTTAAGGCAGGAATAAACAACATTATTTTTTTTAAAGGAGACTGCTGTACATAAAAAGCT
>DAOLYC010000491.1:0-1723 GCA_035425605.1 Ferruginibacter sp. | reverse complement strand
GGGCCGATATTGAAATGCATTGCAAAAAAGTATTGATGGCTAAATACGAATATGGTTTATCTGAATTAAAACCAATCAATATTTATAACCTCACCAACGATTTAAACAAAAAGGTGAATATGATGCGAAAGTTAATAGCCGAAAATGCTTTAACTGTTTTAAAAAAAACCGATAAAGATTTTTTTCCAATGCCTGCAGCTATAAATAAAGGCGTTGCAAATGTAGTATATGTAAGCATTGGTAATAACAACAGTAATGGCTTTGCTACACGTATGCGTACCGATTACAATGCTGATGTGGTTTATTTCGATTACAACCAGGATGCATCAAAAATAGCAAGCATAGTTGCAGATATAAAAAAGAAATACCAGAAAGTAATCATAGGCATTCATAATTACAAACGTACACCTGCAGGAAATTTTGGTATAAGCAGCAACGCTGTAAACCTGGTAAAACAGTTACAGCAATATACAAAAGCCATCACCTTTGTATTTGGCAACCCGTATGCAATTAAAAATTGGTGCAATGCAAAAAACTTAATTGCCTGTTACGAAGATGACAGCATCATTCAAAACACTGCTATAGATTTACTTCAGGGAAAGATTGGCGCAGATGGAAGACTGCCTGTAACTGTTTGCCCACAATATAAATACGGCAGTGGTATTAGTTTTACTGCTGTAGATGGATCTGTAAAAAGAGGTGTTTTAGATGCTACCAAACTAAATGTAATAGATTCAATTGCAAAGGATGCCATTGCAAAGCAAGCCACACCTGGCGAAGTAGTATTAGTGGTTAAAGATGGCAAAATAGTTTTTTTTAAAACTTATGGAAATTATGAATATGGAAAAGATGAGCCTGTAAATAAAGAATCTATTTACGATATGGCTTCGGTTACAAAAATTTGTGCCACCAATATTTCTGTGATGAAGCTTTACGATGAAGGAAAACTTGAACTTAAAAAAAAACTGGGAGATTACCTGCCCTGGGTAAGAGGTACCAATAAAGAAAATTTAACCATCGAAAATATATTATTACACCAGGCTGGACTGGTAGCCTACATTCCTTTTTACAAAGAAACACTGGAAGCAGATGGTAGCCCTTCACCAACATATTATTCAAAAATAAAAACAGATTCATTTAGTATTCGTGTAGCCAATAATATGTATATGCGTACCGATTGGCGGGATACTTTGTACAAACGTATTTTAGAAAGCCACCTTGGCCGTACAAACAAATACATATACAGCGATAATGATTTCATCTTTTTAGGAAAGATAGTAGAAGCCATAAGTGGCAAGCCTTTGAATGAATATGTAGCTGATAATTTTTATCGGCCACTTGGCCTAACAACAGCAGGATTTAAACCTTTTGAAAGATTTCCATTAAGCAGGATTGTTCCTACGGAGCACGAAAAACAATTCAGGCAGCAATTATTACATGGCGATGTACATGACCCCGGTTCTGCCATGTTTGGAGAAGTTGCCGGCCATGCAGGATTATTCAGCAATGCTTACGATCTTGCCATGATAATGCAGATGCTGGTAAATGGTGGCACAATTAATGGAAAAAGATATTTACAAAAGGAAACCATTAACCTGTTCACTGCTTATCACAGTCGCATAAGCCGCCGTGGCTATGGATTTGATAAGCCCGAAAAAGATAACAAACTTCGGCCCGACCCCTATCCCTGTCTTTCTGCATCGCCGCAAACATTTGGGCACAC
>DAOLYC010000490.1:0-1741 GCA_035425605.1 Ferruginibacter sp. | reverse complement strand
CACCGCTTATTGTTGAAACTGCCAACAGAACCATAACTCAATCACCAAATGATATGCAAACAGGGCCTGCAGTACGCAACGATGTATTTACATTAGATAAGCACCTTCGCCTTTTAACCAATCATCAAAAATTGCGGTATATTTATCTAAAACTTACAGATAGTATTTTAAAAGACCATTAAACATTTTACCTGACAGGAAAAACTATATCCGTTTGTATTTTGTAAGGATCAACCGGTTTGCCGTTTTTATCAATAGGGTCGGTTACATAAATTTCATACGGGTTTCCCGCTGCTATCTTCTTATTATCTTTCAGGTATTCCTTTACAGCATCATACCCAACAGGCAATAATTCAAAGGGGCCATAAAAGTGTGCTACCACCACTTTACCAGCCGCCATTTCTCGTATATGCACACCAGCAACAGCCTTAGCAGCTTTTTTATTTACAGGCAAACCAGCTTCAAAAAAATAAGGAGCCTTTTGTTTTTTATACCAGGCCATTGGTTTACCGGTAACTTTTAAATTATTCTTTTTAATGTATGCTGCTAGTTTACCAGTATAAATTTTTTCAAGTTTTAAGGCAATCCTTTCAAAATTTGCTGCACTGTCTGTACAAAAAGCAACGGTTCTTTTTACAGAAAGTGTATCTATAATATTTACTATGGGAGGTCGTTCAAATTTAGTTTCCGCCTCTTTTTTCTCTTCTACTTTTTTTTCAGTTTTTTTTATGCTGTCTGCAAGCGGTTTATCATTTTTTTTATTGCTGCTGTTATTGCAGGCATTATTAAAAATTAATGAAATAAAACAAACACAGTAAACAAGTATTGATTTTAAAGCCATAATATTCTTATCAAAGGTGAAGATTGAAGTTGAAAAATAATAAATGATTTCTATATTCCAAACACAAAAAACAATGCAGTTAACTTATATTTTCCTTAATTAGTAATTTAAAGTAGGTTTGCAATCCGAAATTTGTAGTTATTATGTATAATGTAACATTTAAGTTTGAACAGAAAGGTCTTGAACCCATTACCCTAAAAGATATTGCTGCCGGAGATTCAATTTTAGAAACAGCCTTAAAGAATGATATTGACCTTCACCATAATTGTGGTGGCGTTTGTGCTTGTAGTACCTGCCATGTTTATGTAGATCAGGGCGAAGATTTTATTGAAGAGCTTATTGATAAGGAAGAGGATTTCATTGACAGGGCTGTTAACCCCCGTTTAAATTCAAGGCTTGGTTGCCAATGTGTATTGCTTGAAGGCAGTGGCGATATTGTAGTTACCTTGCCGGATCAAACCCAGTTTTTGGGAGAATAAATGTAAATTAGCGCATCCAATAATAGGCTGATGTACTAATGTTCCAACATTTTGGTTTCAATTTTTATAAAAACAGATTATAACAACAAAATAAATAAACTAATCAACAGGTTAGCGAATTATCAAATTAGCAACTTATGACTTTTGAACCACCTATTCACTGGAGCGATTACGAAGATATTGCCATGAAATTATATGAACGTTTTGGCGATGAATTTGGTGAAGGAAAAATATACCGCATCAGGTTTACCGACCTTCATAAATGGGTTTTAGAAATACCAAGATTTGCTGGCAAACCCGAAGAAAGCAATGAAGGGCATCTTGAAATGATACAGAGCAGTTGGGTGTATGAGTGGAGAGACAATCAAAAATAAACTCCCAAAAATAAAACCTACGTTTTCCGTTATATAAATTAGGTATG
>DAOLYC010000489.1:0-1747 GCA_035425605.1 Ferruginibacter sp. | reverse complement strand
TCCTGTTGGACAATCAAACGTTTATTTAGCATCTATTTGTTCCAATTTTATGGTTAGTTTATTTGTGAATAATATTTTCGGAGAAGAGCTTACATTAGGAATTAAAAGGTTTTTAATTAGTAATTTAAAATATATATTTACAAATTGTTTTTTAGATTCATTTTCTATGTGAATTCATTTGAAGTTGTTAAATTTGAGACCAAAGCTAATGAAAAATGTAAATTCTGTGGAATTTCATAAAAATATTCATTAATAAAAATTTTATTTTGCTTAAAGGCGAAGATGAAAAAAATACAATCATTTGCATAAGCCTTGCAAGAGATGAATGGCGCTGTAATAACCCTGATGATTACGGCGCAGCAACTATAAACTTAAAAGGTAGCGATATTTTTTTGGAGAACTTAACTTTTATAAACAGTTATGGTAAGAATAATTGTAAAGACAAAACAATTACCTGCATTAATGACACAACAAAAATAAAAACAATTAACCCTTTTGGGCATCAGATGGCGCTACGATCTTTTGAAACCACCAGGTTAATTGTAAAGAACTGTATTTTTCGTTCCTATGGCGGTGATACGGTAAGCCCCTGGAATACCGAAAATGGAATGTTTTATTTTAAAGATTGTGTAATGGAAGGTGGGGTAGATTTTTATTGCCCCCGGGGATGGGCACTGGCAGAGGGTTGTACATTTATTTGCCATAATAAGGAAGCCGCTATCTGGCATGATGGAAGTTTGCATGAATCTTCAAAATCAGTTTTAATTAATTGCAGGTTTACTGGTGATAAAGGGTATAAATTAGGCCGTTATCATAGGGATGCACAGTTTTATTTGATTAATTGCAGCTTTGATAAAAATATGGCGGATGCTGATATCTATCAACGGGTAGCCAATCCCTTAAATACAATTCAATGGGGTAAACGTGTATATTATTACAATTGTAAAAAAGATGATGGCGATTATACATGGTTTAAAAATAATTTACCAGCCGGGTTCAATATGAACAAATTTTCTGTTGCGTGGGTGTACGATTATCAATGGGATCCTGTTAAAACTTTAATGAACGCAGAAAAAGATTTTAAGGTTGATACAACAATAACAATTTCTAACAAAACAAATACTATAAACGACCTTGTTGCCGAAAACATGTTACTGTATCAACGCAGTAATGGAGGTTGGCCAAAACATTTTCAGGGTAATAAGAAAGTAGATTACAATCGTGTACTTACCGATGCCGAAAAAGTAGAACTAATTAGTGGCTACGCCGCAGGAAAAGATGCTACTATTGATAATGCTGCAACCACAAAAGAAATCAGGTACCTGGCCAATGCATATAAAAAAACAAAAAATGAAAATTATTTAAGGGCTGCAAACAAAGGTGTTGAATATTTATTGAATGCACAGTACCCCAATGGTGGATGGCCGCAGTATTTTCCTGATTTTAGTAGTTACAGAAGCCAGATAACATACAACGACAATGCAATGGTTAATGCATTAGAAGTACTGTACGATGTAGTGTACAAAAAAAATGGGCTTGAAGTGATTAATGGAGTAAACGTAAACAGGTGTGTAGATGCAATTGTAAGGGGCGTGCAGTGTATTTTAAAAACACAATTAAAACAAAATGGAAAACTTACAGCCTGGTGTGCCCAATACAATGCAAAAACATTGAAGCCCGAAATGGCACGTAAGTTTGAGCTGGTTTCTTTAAGCGGTATGGAAACTGTAGGCATTGTAAGGTTTTT
>DAOLYC010000488.1:0-1753 GCA_035425605.1 Ferruginibacter sp. | reverse complement strand
TATCTCATTCATCTGCACAAAAATCGCTCCTAGTCCAAGTATTCCTAGCATCAATGCTGCCGTTTGCTTCATTTCACTAATTTCATTTAAAACGACCTTTGTGCATTTTTTCGTTTAGTGGTAAATTGACGTTATATTCTTCTGTAACCACTCTCTTTCTCACTTCTTACTTCTTACTCCCTACTCTACTAAATAGTTAGGGTTAGATTAGTATCTCAAATAGTAAATAACCAAATTTAATTTTCTTGATTATTTGAACTACAAATTCAATACCTCTAAAATAATAATATCCTTTTTAAATAAATGTAACTAAAAGTAAAGTACTAACCAATGCTTAATTTTTTTTAATTCCTAAACTATTAAAAAACAACCTACTTTATGATTATAGTCATAAAATTAACTCTATTCAATTAAGACCTTTGGAATATTATTTTAAATCTAAACAATATGAAAAAATTAGTAGTATTTATCACAGCTGTAATGCTATTTTCTTGTGGTAAAAAAGAAAAAGAAGCAGAGGAATACAATCCGGCAACAGCCACAGAAAATGCAACAACATCTGCAGATCCTTCGAGTTATGATCCAAAAAGAGGTGAAGGAAAATTTGACAATGTAGAACTTGGGCCAACTTTAGATCAAGCAATGGCTTCCAAAGGAGAGGAAGTTTCCAGTGTAAAATGTACTTCTTGCCACAAACTTACCGATGAAAAATTAGTAGGCCCCGGTTGGAAAGATGTAACAAAAAGACGTACTGCCGAATGGATTATGAATTTCTCGACCAATACAGATGAAATGTTGGAAAAAGATGCCGAGGCACAAGCCATGCTTGAAATTTGTATGGTACGCATGCCCAATCAAAACCTTAGTGATGAAGATGCACGAACTGTATATGAATTCATGCGTAAAAATGACGGCATTAAATAATTTAAAACAACAGCTTAAATCAAAAATAATTATGAGTACAAAACTTAATAACTACCTGACTATACTCACAGCAATGGGATTACTTGCTGTTATAGCTAATGGTTGCAAACCAAAAAATGTATCGTCAGCAACGTCTGGCGATGGTGCCGAAAAAGCTTATGTAGCACCCGGTAAGTATGACGAATTTTACAACTTCGTTTCCGGTGGTTTCAGCGGACAAATGAGCGTGTATGGCTTACCTTCGGGCAGGTTGTTTCGCGTAATACCGGTATTCTCTGTTGATCCCGAAAAAGGTTATGGCTACAGCGAAGAAAGCAAACCGATGTTAAACACATCACATGGTTTTGTGCCTTGGGATGATTTGCATCACATTGCATTATCTGAAACTGATGGCATACATGATGGCCGTTGGGCTTTTGCAAACGGCAACAATACACCCCGCATAGCACGTGTTGATTTAAAAACGTTTCGCACCGCTGAAATTATCGAAATACCTAACAGTGCCGGTAATCACTCATCGCCATTTATTACCGAAAACTCTGAGTATGTTATTGCAGGCACACGCTTTAGTGTTCCTATGGGCAGCAATACCGATGTGCCAATCAGCACCTACAAGCAAAATTTTAAAGGCCCTGTAAGTTTTATAAGTGTTGATAAAAACAATGGTGCCATGAGCATTGCATTTCAGGTGTTATTGCCTGGTGTTAATTTTGATTTGGCGCGAGCCGGCAAAGGTAAATCACATGGATGGATGTTTTTTAGCTGCTACAACTCTGAGCGTGCCAACACTTTATTAGAAGTTAACTCATCGCAAAAAGACAAAGATTTT
>DAOLYC010000487.1:0-1758 GCA_035425605.1 Ferruginibacter sp. | reverse complement strand
GATTATTTCGACCTGAATATAGATGAGATAAACAAACCACAAAAGAAAATAATTGATAAGCTAATAAAGCGGCGTTGGGCTATTGTATTTCATATATTTTTGTCGGCAACCGGTATTGCCATTGGCTTTTACATTGATTATACTACACCTGTATTTTGGATGGGGCTATCCAATATGGCCTGTGCCTTGCTGTTGTTTGCATACAGCATCAGTTTAAAAAAGAAAATACTGGTTGGTAACATTTTGATATCATTACTTACTGCCTGGGTTATATTAGTTTGTTTTTTTTGTTACTACCGCAGTTTAAGTTGTAGCGGATGCAATCCTATTGAATGGCATACACAATTGTATCGTTTTTTAAGGATAAGTTTTTTATATGCAGGTTTTGCATTCATTATTTCGCTCATCAGGGAAGTGGTAAAAGATATGGAAGATATGGATGGCGATGCCCGGTATGGATGCCGTACAATACCATTGGTGTGGGGAGTTCCGGCCAGTAAGGTATTTGTGGCAGTGTGGCTGGTTGTTTTAATTGGTATCATCTGCATCGTTCAATTTTATGTTTTGCAATTAGGATGGATATGGAGCATGATTTATTGCCTGGTCTTTATCGTTTTGCCATTATTATGGCTCTTAAGAAAATTATTTAATGCCCAGGTACCAAAAGATTATCACCTGTTAAGCACGCTAATAAAACTGGTTATGTTAACAGGTTTATTATCCATGCTGTTCTTTAAAATTTATTCCTGATTAATTTTTATATGCAGAAAATTATTTTAGCTTCTCAATCGCCCCGCCGAAAACAGTTACTGGAGTGGGCTAACGTGCCATTCACCATCATTGTTAAAGAAACAGATGAAACTTATCCTGCACATTTGCCGGCCAGTGAAATAGCCCTGCATATTGCCCGTAACAAAGCATTGGCTGTACAGCAAAGTACAAAAACTGATACACATATTCTTGCTGCCGACACCATTGTTGTTTTAAACAATAGCATCATTGGCAAACCCAAAGACAGGGCCGATGCTATTAAAATACTTTCGGCTTTATCGGGAAATATACATAATGTAATAACAGGTGTTGTTATTTTAAATGGCAGCAAAGAAATAGCTTTTGCAGAAACAACCGAAGTGCATTTTCACCCTTTAACATTGCAGCAGATAGAATTTTATATTGATAATTACAAACCGTATGATAAAGCCGGCGCTTATGCCATACAGGAATGGATTGGTGTGATTGGCATTAAATCAATTAACGGCGATTTTTATAATGTTATGGGATTACCAGTTAGCAAAGTAGTACAGGCATTTTCTAACATAACAAAATTACCAAACGGCTAAATTGTTTAATATGGGTTATAAATTGCATATTTGTACTACATCTCAATTGCAAATTGTTTTTTATGACGGAGCGCCTGCTACAATATATCTGGCAATTTCAATACTTTAACCCTACCGGTTTATTTACAGAAGAAGGAGAGCCGTTGCAGATTATAAAGCCAGGAACATTCAATACCAATCAAGGCCCCGATTTTACCAATGCAAAAATAAAAACCGATAATACCGTTTGGGCTGGCTCCATTGAGATACACATTAAATCATCTGACTGGAAAAACCATAAACACAGCAGCGATATAAACTATAAAAATGTAATACTGCATGTGGTTTGGGAAAATGATGCAACACTAAACCTGCCCTTTGCAACATTGGTTTTACAGGATAAAGTGCCCAAACTTTTATTAAAGAGGTATGATGTACT
>DAOLYC010000486.1:0-1764 GCA_035425605.1 Ferruginibacter sp. | reverse complement strand
TCATCTGGGTTTGATACCAGGCAGGTGTTTGAATATTTGTGTACGATGCTTTGTAACCTGGCCGAAGGGTTTTTACCTGCAATAACAAATGGTGTTTCAATTGTGTTAAACACATTTTGCAAAAGCCAAATAGTTGCTTCTTCGTTTTCATTAATGGCAAGGTTGCCATGATAAAGACAAAAGCACCCTTTACCTGCTTTGCCAACAGCTAAAGTGTACGGTAAAAACACCGGTAGGTAATGAATATCTTTAGCATTAAACTTCTGCCTGTAAACTTCAGCATCTGCTTTACTTACCGCAATAATGATTGCTTTGCCGGCAATAGCCTGTTCATATTTTTTTAATAGCCGGCTTTCGTATGAATAATAAATTATTTTAAAAATATTTTTTTCGTGAATTGCAAGTTGTTTATAATATTTATACTCCACATTGTGCAATCGCACTATTACTTTTCTGTTGCCTAGCTTACCTGTATTTAAAAAATAGCAGCAATGAATTCCTTCAAGCAAAATAGGATAATCATCTTTTTGCAGATTGGATATAAGCATTGCACTGCTGCGGCTTTTAACGATGTAAGGAATGCTGATTGAAAAACCACTAATGTTATTTTTTCTTTGATAGTAATTTACACTGTGGCAGTATTTATGTAGCGGTAACTGTTGTTGCATATCTTTTGAAAAACAATGCAGATGTATGTTAACACCTAGTTGGTACAGCGTTTTTATTTTATAAAAAAGATCTATTACACCACCGTAATTGGCGGGCCAGGGAGCTTCGTGTGTAACAATATGAAGATGTTTATCTGTCAAAATTAAATGATGGCATTATAAAAATTGAGTAGTTTTTTTTCTTCCTGCTGCCAATTGAGCACATTGCCGGCCTGTATGCAATTTTTGCTTAGTTTTAAATAAAACTCATCATCTGTAAGTAGCTTATTGATTGCTGCTGATATTTTTTCAGGTTGCAAGTCATTGATTAAAACTGCCACCTCAAATTCATCATTTATATTTTTGTATTCCGGAAAATTCATACTCACTTGTGGAATTTCGTTTATTATATAATCAAAAAACTTATTTGCCAAAGAATGATATTGGTTTTGTCCGTTATTTTCAACAAGATTTAAACCTATATATGCCTGCTGGGTAACAGCATCAAGATCATGCGGCAATACCTTGCCTTTTAAAAACACTTTATTTTGAAGATTGTTTGCAACAATTAAATTTTGCGTTTGTGTGAAATAATTTCCATCACCATAAATGTGCAGTACTGCATCAATATTTTTCATGGCAGGAATTAAAAATTCAAATCCACGGGCTTCATTAATGGCGCCCTGGTACAAAATAATTTTTTCTTTGTTATAAAATTGAGGCGGTAAATCTTTTTGCAGTGGTAAATTTCTTATCACTTCATACTTTACATTAAACTGTTTTTTAAATTCATTTGCAATACCCTGGCTAACGGTATATCCAATTTTAAATGTTGGTACAAAAGTTTTTTCAATCCATTTCCAAACTGTATGAACCCTTGGCCGGGTAATAATTTCTTTTTGCTGGCTAAAATACTCATGGGCATCATATACTTTTTTATTACCTTTAAGTTTACTTACCAGCCAAACAGGCAACATCGTATCCAAATCAATGCAACAAATCAAATCGGCTTTGGTTATTAATAAAAAAAAGAACAGGCGGATATTATACTCAGCATAAAATCCAAGTCCTGATTTAAAAAAGGCAAAATCGTCCATTCCAATTATACATAATCCTA
>DAOLYC010000485.1:0-1769 GCA_035425605.1 Ferruginibacter sp. | reverse complement strand
GCATTAATCAAAAATGGGACAGCAACTAATAGTAAGGCAGAGGCTAGCCTCTTTGCAAGCATGTGTATAAGCATATAGTTATCGTTTAAAAATTTCGTTGGTATAAATGTATTCCCTTTCCGGTGAATTAAATTAGTGTTAATGTTTTTATATTTATGCAAAGGTTTGCGGAACTGTTTGCAGTGGAAAAAAAGTTAATTTTGTTTACAATACTCAAATTGCTATGGAAAATATCACTTTAAAACGAATTGCAGACGTGTTGGGCTTAAGTATTTCAACCGTGTCACGTGCATTAAAAAACCACCCTGATATTTCGGCCAATACAAAGAAAAGAGTACATGAAATAGCTACATTTTTAGACTATGAACCCAATATTAATGCTATTAACCTCAGGGCAAAGAAGAACAGGGTTTTAGGCTTAATAGTACCTACTATATCAGGCTTTTTTTACGATTTTTTTATTTCAGCTGTTGAAGAGGAGTGCAGGGCTAATAATTATACATTAATGATCTTACAATCGGGTGATGATCCGGAAATTGAAAATAATAATTTAAGTATATGCAGGCAAAACCGGATTTCCGGCCTGTTTGTATGCCTGGCGGCTAATACGGTGAATATGTCGGTATTTGATAAATTTACAGAAGCAGAAATTCCGTTAGTGTTTTTTGATAAAGTACCCGAAGCTGGCTCCTACAATAAGATCTGTATTGAAGATGAGAAGGCCGCAACGCTGGCTGCAGATCTTTTAATAGAAAAAAACAAGAAAAATATTCTTGCCTTATTTGGTAAAAAAGAGATGTCGATAACCCGGATCCGTTTACAGGCATTTGATACCCGGGTAAAGCAACACAGGAAGCTAACCTGTAATTTTGAACATTGCATTACATCGGACGAAGCAAAAAATATCACAAAACAATATTTTTCTAAACCCGAAACACCGGATGCAGTTTTTTGTATGAGTGATGAAATTTTGATTGGTGCAATGAAATGTTTACAGGAACTAAAAATCAAAATTCCTGATAAGGTCTCTGTAATTGCATTAAGTGATGGCTTTCTGCCTAAACTGTATACTCCCGAGATTACTTACATAGAAACCAGTGGGTATAAATTGGGGAAACTGGCCTTTACCCAAATGATAAACTGTTTGAATGGCAGTACAGAACCGGCTGTGTTGTTTACAAAGTCTCCTTTGGTAAAAGGAGGTTCGGTTTGATAAATTTAAACAGGAAACAATAAAAACAAAAAAGGATAAATCGGGTTTAAACTGATTTATCCTTTTTGCGGAGAGGGTGGGATTCGAACCCACGGTACAGTTTAACCCGTACGACGATTTAGCAAACCGTTCCTTTCGGCCTCTCAGGCACCTCTCCTAACCTTCCCTTATTTTGTAAGGGGTGGCAAAAATACAATTCTAACTGTTATAACCCAAAACTAAATCTTAAAAAACAGGTTTATTTTATGTATATCTTTTTATCAATTTTTTATTACCCTCTATTTGAAATTTTATATAAAAAAAATCCAAATTCAACTAAGAATCTGGACCTATTATAAGTGCTTGGTTAATTTTTTACATGGCTGCTAAATGTACCTTTTGCTGAAGTTCCAGCACGCTCTCTTTAAATAAACTATCTGTATCCATCAGGTCTTTTACCGTTTGACAACTGTGTATTACAGTTGTATGATCCCTGCCACCAAAATGCTCTCCAATTGTTTTTAATGAATTTTTTGTGAATGCTTTAGCCAGATACATAGTTATTTGTCTTGCCTGC
>DAOLYC010000484.1:0-1776 GCA_035425605.1 Ferruginibacter sp. | reverse complement strand
TAATCGCTTTAAATCCTCAATAAAAAAGTTCGAAAATTGTATTGGGAGGACGACAAACATCCCAAGCCCTTCGATATTTATCGAGGGGCTTTTTATTTTAGCAATTTTAAATCGGGTTGTGCATATTTATATACTTTAAAATAGATGGTAGTTTTGGTTTGATATACGCCTTCTATTTTTGAAAGCTCATTTACAAACTGTACAAGATGGTCGTTATCCCTGCACATCACATCTACTTCAAGGTCATAATCGCCCGATGTCATTGCTAAAAAACTTACTTCAGATAGCTTTGTAATTTTTTGAGCAACTTTTTCTTTTAATGTAGCCGGCCTTACATATACTGCAATATGTGCGTAACTCCTAAACCCAACTTTTTCAGGATCAACTCTTCCTATAATGTTTACAGTACCTTCTTCTATCATTCTGTTAAAACGGGTGCGTATAGTACCGATAGAAACTTTTAGTTTTTCAGCAATTACAGTAAAAGACATGCGGCCATCTTGTTGTAAATACGACAGGATAGAAAAATCAAGATCGTCTAAAATAATTGTGTTGGGCTTTTCCATAAAAACAAATATCTGTTTAAATAATAAAAATATAGTAATTATTTTTTTATTAACTAAAATAATTTTAATTTACTTGTTTATTTCTGCAAAAATTATAGTTTAATTAAATTTATGAAATACAAAGCAATACAAAATTTTATCAATGGACAGTTTGTAAATGCCAGTACAGATAAATCAATGGAAGTTATCTCGCCCATTGACGGGAATTTATTATCAACGGTTCCTATGTCAACCTATAAAGATTTAGACGAAGCTGTAAAAGCGGCCCGGTCTGCCTTTCCGGCATGGAGCAAAACACCAATTAAAGAAAGGGTGCAGGTTTTTTTTAAGTATAAAACTTTGTTGGAGAAAAATTTAAAAGAACTTGCCGAACTATGCAGCGAAGAAAATGGTAAAACTTATGGAGAGTCCTTAGCTGAAATAGAAAAATGTGTTGAACTTACAGAGTTTGCCACTTCATTGCCTCAATTAATTACGGGAGAAATTTTGGAAGTTAGCAGAGGTGTTGAATGTCGTACTGAACATGCGCCATTAGGTGTAGTTGCATCTATAGTTCCATTTAATTTTCCAAGTATGGTTCCAAACTGGACAATTCCCAATGCCATAGCATTAGGAAACTGTATGATTATGAAACCCTCGGAAAAAGTGCCATTGAGTTGCGGAAGATTGGCTGAACTATTAAAAGAAGCCGGATTACCGGATGGGGTTTTTAATATTGTTCATGGTGATGTGGAAATTGTTGAAGCAATTTGTGATCACCCAAAAATTGAAGCTGTATCTTTTGTTGGTTCAACAAAAGTTGCCAAATTAGTTTATCAGCGTGCTACTTCAAATTACAAACGATGCCTTGCATTAGGCGGTGCAAAAAATCACCTGATGGTTTTACCTGATGCCATTCCGGCTATGACGGCGCAAAATGTTGCCGCTAGTATGAGCGGTTGTGCCGGCCAACGCTGTATGGCTGCATCGGCCATGATTGGTGTTGGTAATATTGATACAATTATTGATAAGATTTGTGAAGAAGCCAGAAAAATAATTCCCGGAGAAAATTTAGGAGCTGTAATTAATAAAGAAAGCAAAGAAAGGATTGAGCGCTATATAAACGAAGCAGAAAAAGACGGCGCTACAATTTTGGTGGATGGACGAAACGCTAAAGTAAAAGGAAAAGAAAACGGTTCTTACGTTGGGCCAACTGTAATAGATTTTGTTA
>DAOLYC010000483.1:0-1805 GCA_035425605.1 Ferruginibacter sp. | reverse complement strand
GATGAAGACCTTATATGAATTATTGAACCCGGCAAATAACAATACACAGGAATGGTTAAAAAATACAATTGTAATCATTGACCCCTGTTTAAATCCTGATGGAAGAGAACGATATGTAAACTGGTTTAACCAGATGGTTGGCAAAAACCCAGACGTAGATGTGAATACAAGAGAGCACAGCGAACCCTGGCCCGGTGGCAGGATAAACCATTATTATTTTGATTTAAACCGAGACTGGGCATGGCAAACTCAGGTAGAAACACAGGGACGTATGAAAAAATATAATGAATGGTTACCACAAATTCATTGCGATTTTCATGAACAGGGAATAAATAGCCCCTATTATTTTGCTCCCGCCGCTGAACCTTTTCATGAAGTGATAACAGCCTGGCAGCGGCAGTTTCAAACAACCATTGGCCACAATCATGCAAAGTATTTTGACGCTAATGGATGGCTATATTTTACAAAAGAAATTTTCGACCTTTTTTATCCATCTTATGGTGATACATATCCGTTATACAATGGCGCAATAGGTATGACCTACGAACAAGCAGGCCACAGCCAGGGCGGATTGGCTGTACAGGTAAATGATGGCGATACACTTACATTAAAAGACAGGGTAACACATCATTTTACCACCAGCATGAGTACAATTGAAATTGCTTCTAAAAATGCAGGAAGGTTATTAAGTGAATACAAAAAATATTTTGATGATGCTAATACTTCTGCAATTGGCGTATATAAAACTTATGTTATTACTGATGAAAATACAGGTAAGCTAGATGCTTTAAAAAGTTTTTTTGATAAAAATGCAATCAGTTACGGCAGTGTTAATGGTAATGCTATAAAAGGGTATAATTATTTTAGTGGCAAAGATGAAAGTTTTAATGCAAGCAACAGCCTGGCTGTATCTGCCTACCAGCCTAAATCGGCGCTGATAAAAGTTTTGTTTGAGCCAAAATCAAAACTTAGCGATACTGTTACTTATGATATTACAGCCTGGAGCCTCCCTTTTGTATATGGCTTACAAACCTATGCAGTTAAAGAAAAACTGGCGGTTATCAATTATATAAAAACTAATAATGATAATGCCATTACCGCATCAGCCTATGGTTATCTTGTTAACTATACTTCTTTTGCCGATGTTAAATTTTTAACAGCATTATTAAACAAGGGATTTAAATTAAGATATGCTGAAAAGGAATTTACATATCATGGCAAATCGTTTAAAAAAGGCACCATCATTGTATTAAAGAAAGGCAATGAAGATAAATTAATGGACTTTGTAAGCATGGTTAAAACATACCATGCAGCGGTTACCGAAGTAAGCAGCGGTTTTATGGATACCGGTTTTGATTTTGGCAGCGATAAAATAAGGTTTATTAAAAAGCCAACCATCGCTTTGCTTACAGGCAAGGGTGTAAGCCCTAATGCAGTTGGCGAAGTATGGCACTTGTTTGATCAGCAATTGAATTATCCCATAAGACTTTTTAATGCTGATGAAATTGATGGCAACAGTTTAAAGAATATTGATGTGCTTATTTTGGCCGATGGCAGGTATAAATTTTTTGGCGATAAAGATGCCACTGCCCAACTAAAAATGTGGGTGCAGCAAGGAGGAAAAATCATTGCCCTGGAAAATGCAGTTTCGCAAATTGCAAAAGTTGATTGGGGTTTAAAATTAAAAAAAGACGAAGATGAAACGAAAGATAAGAAAAACACCGGGGATGAATATGTAGATTTAAAACGGTACGAAAACCGTGAACGGGATGGGATTGTAAATAATATACCCGGCGCCATTTACA
>DAOLYC010000482.1:0-1820 GCA_035425605.1 Ferruginibacter sp. | reverse complement strand
CGAATAAAGCCCAGCTTTAGTTCTTAATATTTAACTTTATCAAAAAGCCAGGCAGTGGTTCCGGGCGGACGAATATAAATTCGACACTATCCCATAAAGTGTGTAAGTTAAATTATTAGGGTTTGGCATTTTATTAAAGCTGAACCCTTTTTTCAAAAATAGTTAAGAACTGATTTAGGATCAGGCCCCAATTACGAATGGGCATGGTCCATTTTTTAGTAGTTTCTCTCAAAGCCAAAAATACAGATTTTAAAACGGCTTCGTCCGTGGGGAATGATAATTTGTTTTTAGTGTACTTTCTTATTTTGCCATTCAGGTTTTCTATAAGGTTAGTGGTGTAAATGATTTTTCTTATTTCCAAGGGAAAGTCAAAAAATACGGTAAGTTCTTCCCAGTTGTCTTCCCATGATTTTATGGCATATGGATATTTATGGTTCCATTGCGAAGCAAAATGTTCCAGTGAGGCTTTGGCTGCCTGTTTGGTGGGAGCATCGTAAATCTGCTTCATGTCTTTTGCAAATGCTTTTTTATCTTTCCATACCACATACCGAGCTGAGTTACGTATCTGGTGTACCACGCATATCTGTGTTTGTGATTGAGGGAACACCTGCTTTATGGTTTGTGTAAAGCCGTTTAGATTATCGGTAGCAGTGATGAGAATATCTTCTACACCTCTTGCCTTTAAATCAGTTAATACACCAAGCCAAAAAGCGGCACTTTCATTTTTCCCTAACCACATTCCTAATACCTCCTTTTTGCCGTCCCTATTGAGTCCTATGGCAAGGTAGATGGTTTTGTTGATGACCTTACTGTTCTCTCTTACCTTAAACACAATGCCATCCATCCATACAATTAAATACACTGGTTCCAATGGCCTGTTTTGCCAGGCGATAATATCGTTGGCAACGGTTTCTGTAATACGGGAGATGGTGGAAGTAGATACTTCAAAATTATACACTTCCCTTATCTGCTCTTCAATGTCGCTTACGCTCATTCCCTTGGCATAAAGTGATACAATCACAT
The DNA here is from genome assembly GCA_035425605.1 of Ferruginibacter sp. Taxonomy (GTDB): domain Bacteria; phylum Bacteroidota; class Bacteroidia; order Chitinophagales; family Chitinophagaceae; genus Ferruginibacter. Next base: position 797 of record DAOLYC010000482.1, on the reverse strand, counting down.
TTTCTAAACCATCTGCCATACTTTTCCTTTTAGGTAGCAGTATGGGGTTAAATGTAGCTTCTCTGTCTCTTGGTACCTGAACGGTAGATTCTCCAAAAGAAGTTTTTACTTGTTTAGCAGCTGTGCCGTTACGGGCATTGGAAGAAGTGCTTTTTTCATGCTTATCATAGCCCAAATGGGCATCCAGTTCGCCTTCCAGAATTTTTTCAATACCCCGCTTTTGGAGTTGGGCTAAAAAGCTGTTGAGCTGGTCTCCGGTTTTAAGTTGCTTTAAAAAAGCATCGGTGAGTAGTTGTTCGTTGTTCATAAATAAACTGTGTTTTTAAAGTTATAAAAAAGTCATCAAGAACTTGGGGTGCACCCCAAGTTCTTGATGACTTACACAGTTTATGAGACAGTACCTTTCAGCCCGGGCCACAGCCAAACAGCGAATAAGAAGCTGATGATACTTCCGTCTGCCCAACTATCGCCAATGCGCTTGTTGGCGGTTTGTGCCTTGTCCCATGATAACAAAATATTTGTCTAACGGAGCAGAGATGTCATCAATAGAGATTATTTGTAAGCCATTTGTAGCCATTCTTATAAATATTTATTACATCAACAGTTCCTCCGACTTTATCTGGGTTTGTTTTAGCTTCTAGTTCAATTAATTCAATTAATGTTTCCTTAATTCTTTGAATGTCAAAAGCAAAATCAGGAGAATCAATTACTTTATGAATTTCCTTTGAAAAGCCAGTTATGTAAATTTTGTTTACAAATAATTGCTTGGCTATAGAAGTGAACTCATACACACCGTT
>DAOLYC010000481.1:0-1827 GCA_035425605.1 Ferruginibacter sp. | reverse complement strand
GCTTCGGCAGCCGAGTTAATAGGAATATCTTTTAAATCTTTAGCACCTACTGATGAAACAGATGCTAGCAAATCTTTTCGTTTAACAGTTTGATAGCCTATAACAACAACATCATCAAGCGTGCTAACGGCTTTTTCCAATTGAACATTTAATACAACATTGTTTCCAACAACTAAAGTTTTAGACGTATAACTCACAGATGTGAAAACTATTTCGGGATTACCGGTAACTGTAATAGAATAGTTACCATCTTTATCTGTTTGTGTACCTTTTTTAGCGCCTTTAACAGTTACATTTACACCTGCAACCGGTGCACCGGTATCATCGGTAACTTTACCAGTGATGGTTTTAGTTTGAGCTATCAACGCAACCGGAATAAAAAATAAAACAGATAAAAAAAGCAGAAGTTTGTTCATATAGCAATATTTATTTTTTTAAATCGAATTTAAAAAGCAACTTTTAGTTTGGTTACTGTATAAAAACTTATTCGTATTTTCAGCAAGTACAGGTAACAAGACTACACAGATTATTTAATAAATTATTAAACCTTAATTAATTTTTTTACGCAATCGTTGCCGATAACGATTGCAGCGGCTGGCAGGAATTTGAAATCAGGGAAAAAATGATTCTGGTTAAAGAAAAAAGCAAAGATTCGTTTAATACTTTTATATTGAATTTTTAATAAGAAATGTACGAAGCCATAACCATAAAAGATATTGCAAAAGCACTTGGTTTATCAACCTCTACAGTATCACGTGCATTAAGGGGTAGTTATGAAATTAGCGCCGAAACAAAAAAAATGGTGGTTGAATATGCCGAGCAATTCAATTACCGGCCCAATCCCATTGCACTTAGCCTTAAAGAACGCCGCAGCCGCTCTATTGGAGTAGTGGTTTGTGAAATAGCTAATAATTATTTTTCGCAAGCCATCAATGGTATCGAATCGGTGGCATACAACCGGGGATATCATGTTATCATTTCTCAAAGCCATGAATCGTATGAACGGGAAATTGTAAATGTGGAACACCTTGCTTCCCGATCGGTAGATGGTTTATTGGTTTCACTTTCGGCAGAAACAAACCAATTTGAACATTTTAAAAATTTACATGACAAAGGTTTTCCTATTGTTTTTTTCGACAGGATAACGGATGAGTTGGAAACACATAAAGTAGTTGCTGATAATTTCCAGGGGGCATATAATATTACCAAACATTTAATTGATGCAGGTTATAAAAAAATTGCTCATATTTCCAGCGCAGCACATTTATCCATTTCAATTGAAAGGCTTGAAGGTTATAAAGCTGCCTTAAAAGACAATAAAGTTCCCTTCTCTAATTCTTATATAAAAAATTGTAATCATGGAGGCATGATTTATAAAGAACTGGAAGATGCGGTTAAAAGCCTGATAAATTTAAAAGACAAACCCGATGCTATTTTTAGTGGAGGTGATAAACTTACTGTAAGCTGCCTGGCTGTTCTAAACAAATTAAAAATTAAAATACCAACAGAAATAGCATTAGCAGGTTTCTCAAACTCCCCACTTGTAGAATTGCTTAACCCCAGTTTAACAGTGGTTAAACAACCGGCTTTTGAAATGGGGCAAACAGCAATAGAACTGCTTATTAATTTAATAGAAAGTAAAAGGCCGGTTACCGAATTTGAAAAGATAGTTTTACAGACTGAACTTTTTGAAAGGGGTTCAACTGCAATGAAAAAACTAAAAAAAAAGTAAAATAAAAAACCGTAAACAACCATTCAGTCGTTTACGGTTTGTGGAGCTGCAGGGAATCGAACCCTGGTCCAAACATATTCGCCGTAAGCTTTCTA
>DAOLYC010000480.1:0-1835 GCA_035425605.1 Ferruginibacter sp. | reverse complement strand
AACATTGGGTTTTATGCAAGTTGGGCTTGACATTGTAACATCAGCTATTTGCAAATCCCAGCTTAGGTTCGGGCTGAACGAATAACTATCAGCTTTTGTACTTAACTTCAACAAAATAGTTTCAATCAGCAGCGGCTTTGGTCTGACGGAATTCTAATTCCCAACCTGCATAAAACCCTATCCGTACTTGTTGTCGGTAACACTTAAATCCATTGAAGAAAAATTTTCTGCCCAATATTTTATAAGAATACACCGCTCATTTATTATTAACCTTTTACATGTGGATGAAGTTGCTGAAAGCCATGTTTTAATTGAAAAAAAAGCAGTTCCTATGAGCGCCGGTATGAAGGAACACCTGATGGAACGGATACAAACCTTATAAAAATATGCTTTCCGCTTATGGCTGTTCAATTGCCTGCCTTTCAATTATATAGCATTTTGTAAGTGCCCATCTTTTCCGGTAAATAATTTCCCACATTCGTACAGTTTTATCCACGTTTCGTCCATAGGGTATTTTACAAGCCAAATATTATAAGTAAGTTTATAAGCCTTCCCTATACTATATTATTTCAAAACCAAAACAAGCCTGGTGAAACATATTTCACCAATAGGAAATGTTTATTAAACAGAAATTATGATAAAACAATTTAACCCCTTTACCAGTTTTGCAGGAATTGCATTACTGATTGTTACTTGCTTTTTTGCAGCAAGTTGCAATCAAACTTCATCTCAATCCGAAAAACCCGAAACAAAAGTTACAGCACTTACAAATGAAAAACCTGAGTATTTTAATTTAAGGCCTGCCTTGGAAAAGCAATATGGTTACAGCCATGCTGTAAAAATTGGTAACCACATAAAAATTTCAGGCGCCGTAAGTATGGATGATAATGGCGTTTTGGTTGCACCGGGTAATTTAGAACAGCAAATGAAAAACTGTTACAGCGATCTTAAAAAAATACTGGCTCACTATGGTTGTACATTTGATGATGTATATGCCGAAAACATTTATACAACCGATATGGCCGGTATGGAAAAAGTTTTAGCAGTACGTAATGATATTTACAAAAAACAATTCCCAGCCGGCACATGGCTGGAAGTGAAAGGACTTGCTTTGCCGGGACAATTAATTGAAATTGATATGGAAGCGCTTAAAGCAAATTGATACATATACAAACGGCTGCAAATACAGCCGTTCCTTATTTTCCCTATAAAACATAACCACAAGATAAAAATTGAAACTATAATTTTTTAAACTGCTCACAACACTCATAACTATTAAAACCAAAACCTGCTTAAAATGAAACTGTCAAATTTCTTTATCATTTTATTTTTATCCTTTTGCCTGTTTTCCTGTAATCGGCCAGACAAAACCTCATACACAAAAGATACTGACATGGCTTTAGAACAAAAGAAGATTGTTGCCATGTTAGATGCTTTTAATACCGCTGCAGCCAAAGCAGATTTTACAACTTATTTTAATTTTTATGCTGATGATGCCATTTTCACCGGCACCGATGCTACGGAACGCTGGAATAAAAAAGCATTTATGGCTTGGGCTAAACCCATTTTTGATAAAGGCAGCGCCTGGAACTTTACAGCCCTTGAAAGAAATATTTATTTTGATAACACCGGCAATACTGCCTGGTTTGACGAACTGCTGAACACACAAATGAAAATTTGCAGAGGTTCGGGTGTATTGGTAAAGTTGGGCAATAACTGGAAAGTGCAGCAATACATACTATCTACAACAGTTCCTAACGAAATTTTAGATAGTGTAATAAAAATTAAAGCCCCTATTGAAGATTCATTGATACAAAATTTTTCATCAAAATAAT
>DAOLYC010000479.1:0-1837 GCA_035425605.1 Ferruginibacter sp. | reverse complement strand
TGTTATTCCGCTAATTGATAGGTTGCTTAAGAAATCGTTTACCGGCGTCCAGGTAGCAGGAGATAACGTGATATCGGTAGTTTTCCATAATCCGCCGCCACGGCCACCTACCCAAACAGTTTTACCGGTGGCATCTCCTGCATCAACCAATATAGCATCAATACGACCAGAAGTTACACCGTTATTGGCACGAGTATTTCCATTTGATGGCCCCAGTGCATCGGAATTAGAACCCCGTTCCTGCCAGCTTAATGCCGCTATAAAACCAGCATTGTTTCGCAACTGAATTTTTATATCTTCTGTTTGTACAATAGCCTGCCACATCCTATCGGAAGGTACTTCACCGGTAACCGGATCATGTGTACGTAATTTTTGAAATTGAGATGCTTTTTCTGGCTCATCATAGCCTTCATCTTCTTCATTTGTGTTGGAAACATTTTTACAGGCTATCAATTGTATGATTGCCATAAAAATAAAAAATACAACAAAAGGCTGTGTAAACTTTTTTTTCATAAGTTTTTAGTTGGTAACGTTTAAGTTAATTTGGGTTGATTATTTTATATAAAAAATTATAAAGCTATTTCATTTATTTGTATAACGGTAAAAAGGACTAATCATTTTACTGACATTTGTTTAAAATATGTTTTATTAAATATTAATTAAATTGCCCTTAAAAGATACTGCATTACATAAGCTAAAAATATTACAGTATATTACACATAATAACATTACGCTTGCTTACACATTTCATTTACCCATAATACCAAATTAACTTATACTAGCAACATATCGTATGGAAAACAACATTCAATTAAAGGAATTAAAAAAAGCCATCCTATTTTTAAAACGCAAAGAGCGTATACGCAATAATACTGATGTGGCTAAGGAATTAAAAATCTCGTCTTCTTATTTATCACAAATGCTGCATGGTAATAAACCTTTTACAGAAACGTTTTTTAAGAAATTTGAAACCTCTTACAACATCAGCCTCAACGACCCGTTTTCATATACCGACCTTGACTGGGTTGCTGTAGAAACGGACAAAACCAAACCTGCGCCCGATAATAACAAAGAACTTTTTGGGAGTATGAAAAAATTACTACATCTTAAAGACGAAGAAATTGAAAATCAAAAAAAGTTAATTCAAAACCAACAACAATTGATTACCACCCTGCAAAAGGAAATTGATATACTACGGCCTTTATTGAAATAACAGGTAGTTTAATTTTTGCTGAGGAAAATACAAACAGTAATCCTATTTTTTTCTGAAGAACAACCTTACCGGAACACCGCTAAAATTAAAATGCTCTCTCAGCTTATTTTCGAGGTAATGTTTGTATGAAGTCTTCACATCATCGGGATAGTTACAAAAAAATGCAAAGCTGGGAGTGTGCGTAGGTAACTGGGTGATATATTTAATTTTTAGCTGGTTGCCTCTTACCACCGGTGGCCGATATGCCTCAACAGCTTTCAACATTACTTCATTCAATTCGGAAGTAGGAATTTTTCTTTGCCGGTTTTCAAAAACCTCCAATCCGGTTTCAATACATTTAAATATTCGTTGTTTTTCTGTTACCGAAATAAATAAGATGGGCACATCGGTAAATGGTGCCAACCGTTTTTTTAATGCTGTTTCATAATCTTTAATGCTGTTAGTTTTCTTTTCCTGCACCAGGTCCCATTTATTTACCAGCACTACAATGGCTTTGCCCTTTTTTGCTGCCAATGCAAAAATAGAAAGGTCTTGAGCTGTAATTCCTTTACCTGCATCCAGCATCAGCATACAAACATCTGCTTCATCAACAGCTTTTATGGCCCGTATTACGGAATAAAATTC
>DAOLYC010000478.1:0-1844 GCA_035425605.1 Ferruginibacter sp. | reverse complement strand
TATTGAATTACTGGGCGAATGGAATGATGCCATTGAAAACGATATCATGACTTTGAGAAGAGAAATCACCGACAACATGTTTACTCAGGGAATATCAAAATTCATTTTCATTGCAGAGAATGTTTTAAATTTTCACAGCAGCGATGATAGTTATTACGAAGAATGGTATGAAGAACTGGCAGAAAAAAACGGATGGGTAGTAATTATTAACTTACCTGCACAAAGCCAACACGATTTTAGACAGATTAGGCTCACCAATTATATTAGCCTGTTTGATTTACCCGAATGGCGTACTCAAAAACCCGAAATAATTTTTCAGCAGGTGGATGATATGATGATGAAAAGAATAGAATATCACGAATAACTTTTATTAGTAACAAAATTGTTATTGAAGTATAAAAGATATTTTTTAGATGGTTTTTGGCTTATCCTGTTGTATTTTTGTAAACCAACACAAAACCTAACGCTTTCAATATGACCTGGAAACATTACTTCACATCCTCAATAGGCAAGAAATTAATTATGGGCCTTACAGGTTTGTTTTTAATTGTATTTTTAGTTGTACACTGTAGTATTAACGCTATGATTTTTTTTAATGATGGTGGAGAAACTTTTAACCACTGGGCACATTTCATGGGTACCAATCTTATAATCCGCATAATGGAAATAGGCTTATTTGCCGGGTTGATACTTCATATTATACAAGGATTTATGTTATGGTCGCAAAATAAAAAAGCACGGCCTGTAGATTATAAAATTAAAAAGGCTAATGAAAACAGCAAATGGTACAGCCGCAGTATGGGGTTGTTAGGCACATTGCTTTTATTGTTTTTAATTTTACACATTTATCATTTTTGGACACCATCACGCCTGGGTGGTATTGCCGGCATTCATCCACTGGATGAAACCACGTTATCATCTTACAATAACCAGCAAGCGCTTAACCTTTATGCAGAAATGAAAGTAGTTTTTGAAAATAACCTGTGGGTGGTTATTGTTTATGTTTTAGGAGTAATCTCTCTTGCATGGCATTTGATGCATGGCTTTCAAAGTGCATTTCAAACTTTGGGTATCAACCATAAAAGATTTACACCCATCATTAAAAATTTTGGTGTAGCTTTTTCTATCATCATTCCTTTAATATTTGCTTTAATGCCAATAGCATTTTATTTAGGATGGGTAAATTAATTTAAATCATCAACCCTTTAAATATCTACTTTTAATAAGCGGTGATGGTAATTGAAAAAATAAAAGTGAATTTTTAAACTGCCAAATTCAAAATCCCACATTTGTGGATATGAATTGATAAAAAGCTAAATATTATACAATGTCTTTAGATTCTAAAATTCCTGCTGGCGAAATGGACAAGAAGTGGACCGATTATAAAGGCCACGTAAAACTTGTAAATCCTACCAACAAACGTAAACTGGAAATTATAGTAATAGGAACTGGATTAGCCGGTGCCTCTGCTGCAGCTTCTTTGGGCGAAATGGGATATAAAGTTAAAGCCTTTTGTTTTCAGGATAGTCCACGAAGAGCACACAGTATTGCAGCACAAGGTGGTATTAATGCAGCTAAAAATTATCAAAATGATGGCGACTCGGTTTTTCGCTTGTTTTATGATACGGTTAAAGGTGGCGATTACCGTTCACGGGAGGCCAATGTTCACCGTCTTGCCGAAGTAAGTAATAATATTATTGATCAATGTGTAGCTCAGGGAGTTCCTTTTGCAAGAGAATATGGTGGCTTATTAAGCAATAGAAGTTTTGGCGGCACACAGGTACAACGTACATTTTATGCTGCCGGCCAAACTGGTCAGCAATTATTATTAGGCGCTTACAGTG
>DAOLYC010000477.1:0-1846 GCA_035425605.1 Ferruginibacter sp. | reverse complement strand
TTGATCAAACACTAACCGTTAGTACAGCGCCACTTACTGTAACTGCAGATGATAAAACAAAATTTGAGCAAGTTGCAAATCCACCAGTAACAATAACGTTTACTGGTTTTGTAAATGGCGAAACTTCAACAGTATTATTAACACAACCAAATATTTCTACAACAGCCGTATTAAATTCTCCTCCTGGTACATATCCAATTACAGTTTTGGATGCAACGGCTGCAAATTATACTATTACACATGTTAATGGTACACTAACGGTGGTGCCTAAGCAAAATCAAACCATAACTTTTAATGCACTTCCAACAAAAACATATGGTAATGCTGATTTTAATACCGGTGCTTCCAGTACCAATAATACCATACCAATAACATATATCAGCAGTAACCCCAATGTAGCAACTATTACCGGAAATACAATTCATATTACCGGCGCGGGAGCCACTACCATTGTTGCATCACAGGCTGGTAATGACGGATATTTTCCTGCAATACCCGTAAGTAGAACACTTACTGTAAATAAAGCAAATCTTGCCATTATGGTATTAGATACAGTTAAAACTACCGGGCAACCCAACCCTGCATTTATAATTACTTATACTGGGTTTGTGTTGGGCGAAACTTCGGCCAATTTATTAACACCGGTTTTTGCAACTACTATTGCAACAACTAACACATCGCCGGGCTATTACCCAATAACTTTATCAGGAGCCACTTCCAACAACTATAATATTACTTATACTAACGGAAGACTAACCATATTACCCTTAACAGGCACTGCCGAAATGTATTTTAATGCTTACAGAAATGCATCGGGTAATTTAACTGTTAAGGTTTATTCAACCGAGCCTTTGTTGGGCGATGTGATAGTATATAATATGGCAGGACAACCGGTTGCAAAAAAGAATTTGTTTATGCCGGTTGGTTTTATAACTACTGATTTACCTGCATTACATTTTTCAACAGGAATTTATATTGTTACGGTAAGAGGAAACAATGTAAAACTTCAAAAAAAGATAGCTTTTGTAAAATAAAAATATTTATATGCAAAGGAATTTATTGATTTTAATTGTGTTTTTTTTATTGAGTTATGATTTAACTAAGGCTGCCGGGCAAATGCCTGGCAAGCCTTTGTTGATTGCTCTTAATTTAAAAGCGCTGGAAAGAAACAAAGCGGCTATTAATAATAAAGATGCTGCAGTGATGCCGGCATATAAACAATTATTAAAAGATGCTGATAAAGCTTTAAAATTTGAACCGGTGAGTGTAATGGAAAAAACCAATATACCGCCAAGTGGCGATAAGCATGATTACATGAGCCTGGCTCCATACTTCTGGTACGATTCAACAAAACCAAATGGGCTGCCTTATATGCGTAAAGACGGGCAAACAAACCCCGAAGTGAAAGCATACAAGGACAAGGAATATCAGCCTAAGTTATGTGAGTATGTACAAACACTTGCGTTGGCCTATTATTTTTCAGAAAATGAAATGTATGCTAAACATGCAGCCAATTTATTAAGGGTTTGGTTTTTAGATACTGCAACCAGGATGAATCCAAACCTGAATTTTGCCCAGTCAATTAAAGGAAAAAATGATGGACGTGGAGCAGGGTTGATTGATACCCGCCATTATGTAAAACTTGTTGATGGTATCAATTTATTAAAAGGTTCAAAAAGTTGGAAACAAGAAGATGAAGAGGGAATGAAAAAATGGTTTGCTGAATTTTTAAATTGGATGCAAACAAGCAAGAATGGTAAAGATGAAATGAATGCTAAAAATAATCATGGCGCCTGGTACGATGCACAACGGCTGGCACTGGCATTGTTTATTGATAGCACTAACC
>DAOLYC010000476.1:0-1860 GCA_035425605.1 Ferruginibacter sp. | reverse complement strand
GTAAATTACCATCAATGCGGTGTTTGGAGGAATGCTACCCAGGTTTTCGGCATACATAACCAGTTCGTTGCGGCTATTTCCCGGTGCTATTTTTATATAAAATGTAAGCGGTTTATCTGTAAGCAACTGGTGCGAAACTAAAATCTTATCATTGTAAATAAGTGTAATGCTGTCGCCATCAATTATCCCATTATCATACAACGTAACTGATATAGAATCATGGTCAACAGTAATTTGTTTTACCAGGTCGTTTTTTCTTTTTTCAAGAACAATTTCTTTTTTTGGTATTAAACTATCTATGGTTTTTACAAAAACAGGTGTAGAAATTTCTTTTTTATCATTGCAAAGCATAAATATTTCTTCTGCAGTTAACGCACGATTATAAATCCTTACATCATCCAAATCACCATTTAACCAATAAGGGAATAACTCGTCATCTGATTTTCCTAAAAAAAGATCTTCTTTATTGGTAAAGGTTTCGGGAAAATAAACTGCATATTTCAGTTCGCAGTTAACATACAGTTTTGCTGTATCGCCATCATTAGTATAAAGCACATGATACCACTGATTTTTTTTGATAAAATCGCCGGGATAAGGTTTTAAAACAGTACCTGTACCTCTGAAATTTTGATGCAGAGTATCACAAATATTTCCGCTACAGCCGGTTCCTTCACTGTACAGGGCATCATCAAAACGAAGTGCATAATTACCCGGATTATAATTTCCTCCTCCCTTGCTGATTATCTGGCTGGCATGACAAATACCATAATAAAATCCTGTTGGCCTTACCCATGCTGCAATGGATATTTTATTTCCAAAATTTAATGATGCACTATTTGGAATTTGAATGTATTGATAAATACCATTAAAATGATAAGCACTGTTAGCGTTGCCAAACCTGTCTGCAGTTATTGTTGCATTGTTTTTAACAGGGTTATTATTATTACCGCTTTCATCATATCCATTACCATTAAAAGGATAATATGCCTGTAGCCCTTTTTTTAAATTGGGTTGGGCAAAAGAATATTGAGATAAAAGCAAAAAAAAGAATAAGCATTTCTTCATGTGTTGAATATTTCTATCATTATAACCCTAAATAATTATGCGGTGTAATTTTTTTTAATTCTTTTTTAAGTGCTGTACTAATTTTTAAAGCGCCTATAAAATTATGAATGGCTTTTTTATCAATCGTATTTTTTCCTCTTGTAAGTTCTTTTAAGGCTTCATAAGGCTTTGGGTAGTTCTCTCTGCGTAAAATGGTTTGTATGGCTTCGGCAACCACCGCCCAATTATTTTCCAGGTCGGTTATTAGTTTAGCCTTGTTTAAAACCAATTTACCCAATCCTTTTTCGGTTGATTTAATGGCTAGCAAAGTATGGGCAATAGGTACACCTATATTTCTTAAAACAGTTGAATCCGTTAAATCTCGTTGTAAACGTGAAATAGGAAGTTTTGCTGAAAAATGTTCTAATAATGCATTAGCAATACCAAAATTTCCTTCTGCATTTTCAAAATCAATGGGATTTACTTTATGTGGCATGGCACTGCTTCCAATTTCGCCTTTTTTTGTTTTTTGTTTAAAATAATCCATACTGATATAAGCCCATACATCCCTGCAAAAATCAATTATGATAGTATTGATGCGTTTGATGGCATCGAAATGTGCAGCTAAAATATCAAAATGTTCAATTTGTGTAGTGTATTGTTGACGCTGTAAGCCCAGCTTTGTTTCGGTAAAATCATTGGCAAATTTTATCCAGTTATATTTTGGAAAAGCTACGTGGTGAGCATTAAAATTACCAGTAGCACCGCCAAATTTTGCAGTAAAAGGTATATAACTAAAGAGCTGTATCTGGCTTT
>DAOLYC010000475.1:0-1870 GCA_035425605.1 Ferruginibacter sp. | reverse complement strand
TGATAATTACCGAGTGTTCTTGTAACTAAATCATTGTACAGAATATGACCAACCGCAAAATCCCAGCGGGTATACAGGCTAAAGCCCTTAAACGAAAGTGTGGTAGAAAAACCTCCTGTAAACTTAGGGTTAATGTTTCCTACGTATACCTGGTCTCTAGAATCAATTGTGTCATTTTTATCTACGTCCATCCAGTTAACATCACCGGGGGTGATTTTACCTAAACCAGATGTAAGCCCGGGGCCGGAGATAAGTGCTACAGCATCGTACCTGGTATTAGCAACTGTAGCTATTTCAGCTGCATTTTGAAAAATAGATATTTGTTTATAGGCATATACAGCTCCAAGGGGCTGGCCTTCCTGTAATCCACTTACCCAAATAACTTTACCAGCCTTGGGGTCAAAAATTTGAAAACCTCCCTGCCGGTTATTTTCGTTACCATTGAAAGGCAGTTTAGTTATTTTGTTTTTTACAAATGCGATGTTGCCACTTACGTCTAAGTTAATTCCGCTTTTAGTTTTTAAGATATTTGCGTTAACCGTAAATTCGTAACCTTTATTTTCCAGTTCACCATTATTTGTAGTAATACCACCAAAGCCGGTATAACCGGGAAGCACCAGGCTTTGTAAAATATCGCTGTTAAGCCTTTTGAAGTAATCAAAAATTATTGTAACCTTATTTTTCAATATACCAATGTCCAGTCCTATATCTGTTGTGGTGCTTTTTTCCCAGGTTAATTTTGGATTAACCGGCAGTGTATTTAGAAATCCCAAGCCACCGTTATAATTGCCTTGTGAGCCGTAACCACCTTGCACATCATAATTACCAATGCCGGAAGCATTTCCATTTACACCATAGCTTATACGTGGCTTAACGGAAGAAACTACGTTTGCAACAGCTGACCCTTTATAAAATTTTTCATTGTGCAGGTTCCAACCCACTGAAATACCGGGGAAAAATCCCCATCTCACTTTTTCCGACAGGCTGGATATACCGTCTGCCCGGTGAACAAAAGTGAGTAAATAACGGTTGTCATAGTTGTAATTTATCCTGCTGAAGTTGGAGATAATCCTGAATTGAGATTTACTGCTGAAGTTACTGCCAGGTGCAAAAACAGTAGAAGCATTGACGGTTGTAATATCATCTGTTGGGGCGCCGGTACCGGAAACCTGTGTACTTAAAGATTTCTGACCAAATGATTCAGCGCCAATCATTGCTTCAATATTATGTTTCCTGCCAATGGATTTTGTATAATTGATAATGCCATTAAATGTTTTTTGTACGGTTCTTCCAAATGAAGCAAATGCAGGCCTTGTAGTATTAAACCCTTGCGGATTGGTATAGAGTTGTCCGTAAGTCTGTGTTGCTTTTGTAAAACCGTCATTCACATTTTCAAACAGGTAAATATTACCTGAGAGTTTTACAAAAAGGTTTTTCAGAATGTCGTACTTCACAAAGGCATTACCAGTAATCCTATTAACTTCATTGTTTCTTATGTTTTTATTCAACCAATATAATGGGTTGCCGTCTGTAATACCATTTCCAGGATTAGGAATAGTTTTTGCAGAATCAAGCCAGGGGTTCATCGTTGGCCAAAGTCCAATATTTCTGTAAAGTGTATTAATTTCTCCTCCTATTACCCCAAATTGAGAAGAAGTGGAGAATGTGGCCCCTGAGCCAACTTCCAGGTTTGGCTTAACCTTGTAAGAGCCATTAATGTTTCCTGAAAACCGCTTATAGTCCGAGCCTACTATTATTCCTGTTTCTTTATAATAATCAAAGCTGGCAAAATATTTTCCCCTGTCGTTACCCCCTGTTACATTTACATAGTGGTCATCTGTATTACTATTCCTGAATACCAGGTCAGCAA
>DAOLYC010000474.1:0-1874 GCA_035425605.1 Ferruginibacter sp. | reverse complement strand
TGTTACGCAACGTAGCCAGTTTATTAATATTTACTGAAAGTTTAGTCATTAATTTGCCAAAGCTTTTATTAAAGTTACACCATGTGCTGCTACCTTTGTTGCAAACATGCCACGAAAATTTTCAAGGTCTTTTTGCCGCCAAAGATCTCTTACTTTTTGTGCTTCTGATAATCCAATTTCACTCCAATGAAACCTCACCACATCATCTTTAGAAGATAAATTAAAAATCCCAATTGCTTTAGATCCGTCTTCCATATCTTTTATCCATATTTGGTAATCGGCTGTTTTAATTATTTGTTTGGCTTGTTTGCCAAGTATATCCTGGTCAACAGCAATTACTTCATCATTTGTAAGCAGGTTTAAAGTAAAATCATCCAGTTTACTTAAATCGCAACCAATTAATAATGGAGCGCTAAGCAGGCACCATAAACTTACATGTGTATATTGTTCATCAACAGTTAACCTTGATGGATGTAAATTGTCGCCCCATCCTACATCACCAACTATCATCATATCCGGGTCATTCCATCTGCCGGGTGATGCATAAGCATATTGAGTTGTTTGATTAAATCCAATACTGCTAAGGCTTTCCCAGGTGTCGGTAATATCGCCAGTTGTGCGCCAACAGTTCCCATTTACTGATGCTCCCCATTTCCAAACATCTTTCATACCATATTGGCAAAGGCTGTAAACAATATCACGATTTTGATTTTTCAAAGCCTCTTCCATTATCAGATAAGGTTTTTTATAGGCAGCAAGGCTTGTATCTTTTTCAGCCATAAATACTGAATCATAACTGCACCAGTCAAATTTCAAATAATCAACTCCCCAATCGGCATACGACTTTGCATCTTGTGCTTCGTGTTGATAGCTTCCTAAAAAATCGCCACAGGTTTTAGTGCCTGGAGAAGAATAAATTCCAAACTTTAATCCTTTATTATGTAGCCAGTCTCCGGCTTTCTTTAAATCTGGAAATTTATTGTTTACAACAATCTCTCCGTTTATATGTCGTGCAGGAGCTTCCCAGCCATCATCAATATTTATATACGTCCAGCCATGATTAATAAGTCCTTTATCTATCATTGCTTGTGCCGATGCTTTTAATCTTGCATCATTGATACTAAGTCCCCAACAATTCCAACTGTTCCAACCCATGGGAGGCGTTAATGCCAATAAGTCGCCACACTTTACAATAAAATCCCTTTTAGCAATACCCATTGCATTTTTTACTACGAAAGTCATTTTGTATTCGCCTTTATTATTTAATGTGCCTGTAATAATTCCGCTTGTTTTATTTACCTGTAGTCCTTGTGGCAAATTTTCAACACTATATTGTAGCCTGCCTTTTCCAGTTGCAGGAATTTTAAAAAGAAATGGAGAACCTGGCCTTACACCAAATATTTTTGCTCCATTTATTTTAGGCATATCTGATGCAGGTGGCGTTAAAATATAGGGAATAATTTCGGTTACCAGGATACTTTTATGCGATTTGTTTTCTTCGAATTTGTATTGGATATTATTTCTTTCGGTAAGTGTAATGGGAATCGTAATATCTATTTTTTTATTTGGTAAAATTGAAACAGGTTTCGAGTGTGTTGTTAATTTCTCATGCTCAACATCAATAATTGTATAGGTTAATGTACCTGTTATTTTTTCTGATGCATTATTCTCTAATGAAATATTTTTTATGGCTTTACCAGGATGTGTAAATTTAACTGATGTATTGTTGTTAATAATAACAGCATCAATAAGGTCAACCATATTAATAAATGGAACAGCACTGAAAATACCGCCGGCGCCACCACCATCATACACTTTTACTGCAATTACATTTTCGGCGCCCCAATTTATAAAAGCGCTGTTTGCTGCTATAT
>DAOLYC010000473.1:0-1876 GCA_035425605.1 Ferruginibacter sp. | reverse complement strand
CGGCCCTGCCTTATGCAAACGGACCTAAACATATTGGGCACCTGGCCGGGGCATATTTGCCTGCAGATATTTATGTAAGATACCTGCGTGCAAAAAAAGAAGATGTAGTATATGTTTGTGGAAGCGATGAACATGGCGCTGCTATTACCATTCAGGCCATTAAAGAAAATACTTCTCCCAGAGCCATTGTAGATAAATATCATGCCTTGCTAAAAAGTAATATGGCCGATCTTGGTATTTCATTTGATATTTATCATCGTACTTCCGAACCAATACACCACGAAACAGCACAGGAATTTTTTACAGCATTGAATAATAAAGGCGATCTTATACAAAAGGAAACCGAACAGTTTTATGATGATGAAGCAAAAAGTTTTTTAGCCGACCGCTATATCGTTGGCACATGCCCGGTTTGTGGTAATGAAAATGCCTATGGCGATCAATGCGAAAAATGCGGTACATCTTTAAGTCCCGACCAATTGATTAACCCACGTAGTACTTTAAGTGGAAAAACGCCATCAAAAAAAACAACCACACATTGGTTTTTACCATTAGATAAACACGAAGATTTTTTAAGAGATTGGATTCTTAACCAACATAAAGATGATTGGAAAGTAAATGTACTTGGCCAATGCAAAAGCTGGATGGACCTTGGTTTACAACCACGGGCAGTTACCCGTGATTTGGATTGGGGTGTTCCATTGCCGGCCGATGTAAAAGGCGGAAAAGGAAAAGTACTTTATGTTTGGTTTGATGCACCCATTGGTTATATAAGCGCTACAAAACAATGGGCAATAGATAATAATAAAGATTGGAAACCTTATTGGCAGGATAAGGATACAAAACTGGTTCATTTTATTGGTAAGGACAACATAGTTTTTCATGCCATTATTTTTCCGGTTATGCTGAAACTGCATGGAAATATTTTGCCTGATAATGTACCCAGTAATGAATTTATGAACCTGGAAGGAGATAAGATGAGTACCAGCCGGGGATGGAGCATTGAGATGGACGACTATATAAATGATTTTGTGAAAAAAGAAAATGGGGGCAATATGATGGTAGATGCGCTGCGATTTTATTTAACCCAAATAGCTCCCGAAACAAAAGATAGTGAATTTACCTGGAAAGGGTTTCAGGATGCGGTTAACAATGAACTGGTATCCATCTTTGGTAATTATGTAAACCGCACATTTGTATTAATGCACAAACTATGCAATGGAAAAGTACCTCCTTTACATGCTGATATATTTGATGATAAGGATAAAGCTTTGTTTGAAGAAATTCAGAACACCAAATTAAAAGTTCAAAAAAATATTGAGGAGTATAAGTTTAGGGATGCTTTATATGAAGTGATTGACCTGGCCAGGAAAGGCAATAAATATATGCAGGATAAACAGCCATGGATTGTGGCAAAGTCTTTGGATACAAACCCATTGGCACAAAAGATTATTGATAATTGTTTACATGTTTGTTTGCAATTAACAGCAAATCTTACAGTATTGATAAATCCTTTTCTGCCTTTTACTGCAAAAAAAATGTGTTATATGCTAAAGGTGATGGATAAAATGCTGGATTGGGAAAATGCAGGCAAACCAAAATTAGTAAGTATTGGCTATTCATTAAGGGCGCCAGAATTACTATTTCGTAAAATAGAGGATGAAGAAGTAAAAGCGCAGGTAGAAAAATTAAAAAATAAAAAAAAGCAGATGGAAAAAGCAACATTGAAACCGGCAGTAGAAATAACAGAAACTGCAGTTACGATAATAAAACCCGAAATACAATTTGATGATTTTGCAAAAATTGATCTTAAAGTTGCTACAATATTAAGTGCTGAAAAAGTGGAAAAAGCAGATAAACTTTTAAAACTGGAAGT
>DAOLYC010000472.1:0-1878 GCA_035425605.1 Ferruginibacter sp. | reverse complement strand
TGTTCATGAGGATACAACTAAATATACATACTGCTGGAATACTGGCCCTGAAATGCAGGTATTAGACAATGATGGACATCCCGACGGGAAAATAATAAAACACCGGGCAGGCGATCTTTACGATCTCATATCTTGCAACAAAGAAACCGTTAAACCTGTTGGCGAATGGAATCATGTAGAAATTATTTCGATGAATGGTAAGCTTGACCTTTTTTTAAATGGCACTAACGTAGTAAGCACCACTTTATGGGATGACGGTTGGAAAAAACTTGTTGCAGGAAGTAAGTTTAAAAATTATCCTGATTTTGGAACTTATAAAAAAGGCCGTATAGCATTACAAGACCATGGAAACAATGTTTGGTTTCGCAATATAAAAATTAAACACTTGTAGTATTATCTTTTTAACCATGCTGCAATAATTTTAAGTTATTTATTTTGTAACAAACGTTTAACCATTTTATTACTTGTGATAATACTACTCCAAATATCGGGTTTATAATTATTTTCTTGTTCTACAATAAAATGTTTTATGCCGGCTACATTTGCCATTGCAAATATTTTTTTAAAATCAATTAGCCCGTTGCCTACTTCTGTGTTTTGTGTTTTGTCGTTTTTATCCATGTCTTTTATATGCCATAACGGAAACCTGCCTGGATGGGCTTTAAATATTGTAACAGGATCGTAGCCTGCCCGTACAACCCAATACAGATCCATTTCCATTTTTACTAAATTGCTATCTGTATAATTAAGCAGTATATCGTACCCATGCTGCCCGTTCATGTTTTCAAATTCAAAATCATGATTATGATAGGTTAATTGAAGATGCTCTTTTTTACATATTTCGCCCGCAAGGTTCATTCTTTCGGCAAGGATTTTATATTTATCTATGCTATCTCTGCTTTCATTATTAAGCCAGGGAATAATGATATAATTATTGCCAAGTTCATTTGCTACATCGCATAAATTTTTCACATCATCGCCATTCCCTTTTTTATATAAAAAGTTATCGGGTGAATAATGGCCTCCAGAACTTGTAAGACCGGAAGCTTTTAAATATTCAGTTATTTGCTTAACCGTGTGGCCAAAAAATTTATTTTCATTATCAAGTCCATACATTTCCACTTCGCTGTATCCTGCTTTTTTAATTTTATTAAATACACCCGGCACATCAGAAGCTATTATATCTCTTAACGTATAAAGCTGCAATCCAGTTTTTTGTATAGCTGTAAATACCAGTTCCGGCATAGTTATAAAACTTGCGGAAAGAATTGCTGATTGTTTTATAAATAATCTTCTCTTCATTTTTAAAAGTTATAATTTTTTGTGCATTATAAAGTTATTGAATTAAAAAAGCCGTTCCAAATATTGAAACGGCAGTAAAAATTTATTGAACTAAAATTAAATTCTAAAATGAGCAAATGCTTTATTAGCTTCTGCCATACGATGTGTATCTTCTTTCTTTTTAAATGAAGCGCCTTCTCCTTTGCTTGCAGCTACAATTTCATTGGCTAATTTATCGGCCATGCTGCGCCCGTTTCTTTCACGGCTATATTTTACCATCCATTTAATGCTTAAAGATATTTTCCTGTCCTGGCGTACTTCTGCCGGTATTTGAAATGTAGCACCACCAATACGACGACTGCGAACCTCTACACCCGGGGTAATGTTTGCCAAAGCCTTTTTCCAAACTTCGTATCCATCTTCACCAGTTTGTTTAGTTACTTTTTCTAAAGCGTTGTAAAAAATTATATATGCACCACTTTTTTTACCGGCCCACATCAGGTTATTTACAAATCTTGTAACCAGTTTATCGTTAAACTTTGGATCTGGCGCTAAAGGTATTTTTTTAGGTTGTGTCTTCCTCATTGTTGTATTTTT
>DAOLYC010000471.1:0-1878 GCA_035425605.1 Ferruginibacter sp. | reverse complement strand
GTTTTACTTGCAATAACTTTTACTGCTACTGTATCGTTTTTGGGAGATAATACCGATGGCGTAACTTTTAATAATGGTATGGCAGCAAGCTTTGTGCTGTTGCCATAAATAAACGAATTATCAATATCACTGTAATATGGATTAAAGTTTTGGTTGGTTGTAAGGAAAAGATATTTTCCTTCGGCATCAAAAACAGGATTGCTACAATTGTAAAAACCATCAGTTACCTGGTACCTTTTTTTATTTTGTGCATCGTAAATATAAATGGCATTGTGATAATTTTCTAAATCACGGGCATAAGTAAACCATCGGCTATCGGACGACCAGCTTACCGAAAATCCTTCGCAACCGCCATGCATAAAACGTAGTGCCTGGTCAACTTCGGTAACGCTGCCATTGGTTGCATCAATCATTTTTATTTTCATGGCCTTGTCAATAGTTACAATTTTTTTACTATCGGGGCTCCAAAATAAATTATAGCCAAATCCTTTTGAAAAACCGGTAAGTTTTTTTGGCGCTGCATCTTTATTTGGTTGAGCCAGCCATATTTCATTTTCACCAGATTGATCGCTCCAGTAAGCTACAGTGTTACCATCTGGCGACCAGGCAGGATAACGCTCAAAAGATGTAGTTGATTGAGTGATATTTTTTATAAATCCGTTTTGGGCAGGTAAAGAAAAAATATCTCCCCTGGCTTCAATCAATGCACGATTACCATCGGGGCTGATGCCTACGTGCTGAATATATTTATCAACAGTTTCAGACCTTGGCTTAAGTGAAGCTTTATCTGTTACCACATTTACTGATATGGCTCTAGCAATTTGCGTTGCAAATGAAAAGAGAAACAATTTTCCGCCCTGCTCGTAAACAATTTCATCGGGCCCGTCAGATGGAAAATGAATATCATAATCTTTATAATTTGTAAGCTGAGTATATTTTTTTGTACTGATTGTATATTTCCACAGGTTCATGCGTTCTTCTGCTCCCCGGTCGCTGATGAAATAAATTTCATCGCCATGCCACATGGGAAATTCGTTGCCTGCTAATTCGCCTACTGAAATATTTTGATCAGTATTGTTAATAAAATTATAGATGTGGATGGCTGCCACCATACCTCCACGATAACGTTTCCAGTTACGGAAAGCCTGCGATATTAATACTACAGCCATCTGTTTTCCATCAGGCGAATAGGAACCAAACTCTGCATAAGCAAATGGAAGTTTTACTGCAGAACCACCATCTGCCGGAACAGTATAAAACTGGTTAAAACGGTTACGGCTACTCTCTCGGCCCGATGCAAATAAAACACTTTTGCCATCTGTTGTCCAATCAACAACACGGTCAGGAAAGCCATGTTGGGTAAGGCGAAGAGGAATACCACCGGTTACCGGAATGGAATATACATCCTGATTGCCATCGTAATTACCGGTGAATGCTATTGTTTTTCCATCTGGAGAAAATTTTGGAAAACTTTCAACTCCCGAAGGTGAACTTAATTTTTCGGCGGTACCACCTTCTTTGGGTATTATCCAAATGTCGTTGGCATAGGTAAAAACTATTTGTGTTTTTGAAACATCTGGATAACGAAAAAGCCCGGCATCAATTTGTGCGTTGGTATTAACGAAAAATAATAAAAAAACACAGATGGGAAATATTGATTTCTTCATGGCAAATGATTTATTGGTTGAAGGATGTATGATAATTTTAAAATGGGAGAGTAAGTTAAAATAAAATCACTGATTTTAAAACTATTCATAACAAGTAATGAAAGTAAGTTATTGTTTTGTTGTAAATGCGTCAATCCAACGCATTATTTCTGCACCTTCTTCACCTGTACAGGGGTTTGTAGTTTTGTTAAGAAAGTATTGTACTGTTTTT
>DAOLYC010000470.1:0-1890 GCA_035425605.1 Ferruginibacter sp. | reverse complement strand
ATGGTTGCAGGTATTGGTTTAACAGGCGCTGTAGTTGCATTTGTAATGAAAGAAAATTTTAACTGGCGAACCTGCTATTTTATTGGTGGCGCACTTGGTTTAGTATTGCTTGTTTTACGTATTTCTGTTTTTGAATCTGGAATGTTTAATGAAGTAAAGAAATTGGATGTACAACGAGGAAATTTTTTAATGCTATTTAATAATAAAGACAGATTTAAAAAATACCTCACCAGCATATTAATTGGATTGCCCACTTGGTTTGTAATTGGTGTGCTGGTAGCTTTCTCAAACGAATTTGGCAAATGGATGGGCATTCAGGATAAAATTGATCCGGGCAAAGCAATCATGTATTCTTATGTTGCCATATCAATTGGCGATATACTCATTGGTTTTATTAGCCAGTGGTTTAAAAGCCGTAAACATGCATTGTATCTTTTTTATGTTATTACCGGCATATTTATGTTGTTGTTTTTTACAGCACAATGGAACGGAACAGCCGCAAAGATGTATTGGATTTGTGCCGGACTTGGCTTTGGTACAGGATTTTGGGCCATCTTTATCACCATGGGTGCGGAACAGTTTGGCACTAATTTACGGGCAACCGCCGCTACCACCATTCCTAACATGGTAAGAGGGATGCTGGCTGTTTTTATTATTCCTTTGTTTAAATGGCTACGTGGTATTACAGATTATTATACTGGCGGATGGATGGCGGCTATTATCATTATGATAATAACTTTAATAGCTGCTTTTTATACCAAAGAAACATTTGGTAAAGATTTAAATTATATAGAAAAGTAAACATTGGCAAAATTTCTTATCATACGTTTTTCTTCTATAGGTGATATAGTTTTAACCACACCGGTAGTACGTTGCCTGCGAAAAAAATATCCCGATGCAGAAATTCATTACTTAACAAAACATAGTTTTAAAAATTTACTTGAGCATAATCCTTATATAGATAAAGTGCATACTTTGGGAGATAGCTTTGATCTGATGCTGCATGAACTGCACACAGAGAACTACGACTTTATTATAGATTTACACCACAATTTGCGAACACTTCGAATTAAACGGTTCCTTAAAAAAGTAAAATCATTTTCATTCAATAAACTTAACATAGAAAAATTTTTACTAACAAATTTTAAAATCAATACACTACCTGCAAAACATATAGTTGATCGTTGTATGCAAACCGTTGCTTCTTTTGATGTAGTTAATGATGGTTTAGGGCTCGATTATTTTATTCCCAAAATGGATGAAATAAAAATTGAAGACTTGCCTACATCGCATATTCATGGTTATATTGCCATTGTTATTGGTGCAGCATTAGCTACTAAAAAATTACCGTTGCATAAGTTAAAGGAATTATGTGCTGCAATAAATCATCCAATAATTTTATTGGGAGGTAAAGAAGATTTTGAAGATGGAAAAGCGATTGCAAAAGTGGATGATATTAAGATATATAATGCCTGCGGAAAATTTAACCTCAATGAATCTGCGGCGTTAATTAAAGGAGCTAAACTGGTGATAACACATGATACCGGCTTGATGCACATTGCAGCTGCATTACAAAAGCCCATCATTTCAATTTGGGGCAATACGGTGCCTGCTTTTGGTATGTATCCGTATTATGGCAGCAAAAGCAATCAGCAATATGATGTGGTAGAAATAAATAAAATTTGGTGCAGGCCCTGCAGCAAGATAGGTTACAAAAAATGCCCCAAAGGGCATTTTAAATGTATGGAAATGATAGCTGTTAATGATATTGTAAATCTGGTATGGCAGAAGTTGCCCAAATAAAATGAAAATGGTTTTAAACTATCTTGCAATTACTCTATGTTAAAGAAATATTTTCTCATTATTTTTTGCCTAATTTCAATAACTACA
>DAOLYC010000469.1:0-1904 GCA_035425605.1 Ferruginibacter sp. | reverse complement strand
CATAGGCGTCGCCTTTTTCAACACGCAGGTCGCTAAGGCCGTTATCATTATAATCGATATTGGTTAAACTTAAAACAGGTTTATTAAGTTGTAGTGCAAGGTTTACAACAGCACGTTTCATCATGCTGTTAGTCCAGTCGCATTCGCCGGTAAGCCAGGGGCTTTTAAAACGGGTAAGTTCGCAAGCCGCTACCTTATCAATTACAAATGTGCAATCATCGTGGTTTTGCAACAGCGATGCCGGTATATCTTCTGTATCATCTTCTTCTACAGATTTTTGTATAACGGGCGCTTTGGTTTGCCCCCATGCCATTAAAATAATTTTTTTACTTTTTAAAATAGTACTTATGCCCATGGTAATAGCCATACGAGGCACTTCGCTCATATTTCCAAACTCGTAGGCATTTGCAATACGGGTGCTATTATCTAAAGTGGTAAGCCTTGTTTTGGTGTACATGCCGCTGCCTGGTTCATTAAATCCTATGTGGCCATTTACACCAATACCTAAAATCTGAAGATCTAAACCACCGGCTTCTTCAATTTGTTTTTCGTAATTAACACAATGTAATTTCACTTTATCCTTGGGTATCATTCCATCGGGCAGGTGATAATTGGTGGGATCAATATCTGTTTGTTCAAAAAGATATTTACGCATAAAGTAATGGTAACTCTGCAGGGCATCCTTATCCATAGGATAATATTGATCGAGATTAAAAGTGATCACATTTTTAAAACTTAATCCTTCGTTTTTGTGCATACGCACCAGCTCGGCATATAATGATTTGGGCGATGAGCCGGTGGCCAGGCCAATAACAGTTTTTTTTCCGGCAGCTTCTTTAGATTTTATAAGGTCTGCAATTTGTTTTGCTACAAATGCCGACCCGGCCTTTGAATCAGCAAAAATTTTTACCGGTATTTTTTCTAAAGAGTCGGTGAGGTCTATTTTGGTCATAGTTGTAGTGTGTTAAATAAAATTACCTAACTATTTTTTACAAATTATAATTTATATCCACTAAAAAGTGTGGTTGAAAAAGTATTCTGTTTTTATTTTTTTGCAAACCTACTGCACTTCTATCTCATCAGCAAATAACCAGGCAGGGTTGCCGGCACCCGGTTTACCTGTAGGTATTATCCCATAATTTATTGCCTTTACCTGCACATACCTGCAATATTTTTCTTTTTTAATTTCTATTTTATCCAAATCATCATCAGTATTTATATCTATTGTAACCGTTTCAAGTGGTGGATGCCGGGTTACAATTGAAGTATCTATATATGGAATATAAGTTACCTGCACCTGTTTTGGTAAATATATCCAGCTACCAGTTTGTTTAAGCACATGCAGGGTTACTTTTGAAATATCCATTTCCTTTCCCAAATCAATGGTAACATCAAGATCGGTTCCATTAAAACCTAAAAATTCGGATGATTTGCTTAAACCTTTTTCATTTTGTACAGCATCAACCAAAGTAAATGCGCCATTGCCGGGGTACGATTTGGATGGAGGGGTTACAATAGTTATTTTTTTACCGGTGGCTTTGTTGAAAAAGAATTTTTGTGATATTTTTTTTTCACGGGTAGTAGCATTGGCCAAAAAAACTCCGTTTGTTATCAATTGGGGTTTTGTATAGCTCCACACAGTATCGGCATTATTATAATTGATAGTTATGGGAATATTATTTTTTGATTCGATTTGCCAAAGCACTCCATTAAGATCAGGTGTTGGTATAACTGTTGCCTTTAAATCATAATATGCTTTGCTATAATTAATTTTTTGTTTGTTCAATCTTTCAAAAACCCAGGGTAGCCTTTTTTCAAAATCTTTCCAGTTACGATTTTCTTTGGGGCTCCATAGCACTTCACTCAATGCAGTCATGCGTGGAAACATCATATACTCAATTTTG
>DAOLYC010000468.1:0-1918 GCA_035425605.1 Ferruginibacter sp. | reverse complement strand
TATCGGCACCCAGCCCGGCCCACCTGTTGGGGGTGGGCAATTGCCGGGATCCACCACATTGCTTTGTGCTGTGTAAGGCTCTGTGGGGTTATCGGGTGTGTTGTTGCAAGGGTCAGCAGGTGGTATGCCACTGCCAGAACCCCCTCCGCCACTGCCGGGCGGCGGCGGAGCGTTACCACCCGGCGATGTACCCGTTCCGGTTTCACCCCCACCATCACCTACTGTGAAAGTCCAGCAAACTTCTGTCATTACATCTATGGGCGTACAATATGTACCACAATGGTCGCAGCCATCTTCATCATTACAACCGGGATAGTTGGGTGTTGTACATTGCAAGCCGCTTGTAATAATAGTTGAGCAGATTTCTACATCTGTAAAATTTTGGGAAGATACTTCCAATGTTGTAGTGCTAAATTTTATTTATTGTTATATGCTCCGAGATGCTGCCAAATAACCTCCGATCGGTAATGTCATATTCACTATTACCAAATACCAACTGGTTTAGCTGCATCATAACAGTAGCAAATTTTGTGGCATCTGATACCCCATTTACAGGTGCATCAAACGAGTGGTTTATGTATTCACTTGCCTGGCGGTAACCCAGGGTTATACTGTCACTAATACTGGTTACAATATACCCGTTAATTTTTGTAGAATCTTCTAAAACATAAGGAATATATGCTATTAAACTACTATCGTTAACAGCATTTGTAAAGCTGTTCTCATACCTTGGTTTTATATTTTTGCCAATTAAAACTTTATTCCAAACGGGGTAGCCATGCTGCTTTACAAAAGCTGTGATAAATTCCTTATTGTTATTTCGTTTATTTATTTCGCTGATAATTTTTAAAATGGATGGATCTGTTTTTGATGGAATGGTAAAAAACTTTTGTGTAATACTTTGTGTGTGTTGGATACTATCGTAAACTACATCCATTTTTTTACAGGCTGCAAAAACCAATACCGACAAACTAATTAAAAGACAAAGTTTGCGGGGGGGGGTAAGCGGTAATTAAATTTCATAAACTATTGGTTAAGGGTTAAAAACTATTTTACAAACATAGGGAAACATCTCATTACAAACAATGGGGAAAAACCCTGATTTTTTGTGGGGGAAAACCCCGTTGTTGTTTTGAATCATTTTCTGTAAATGAAAAAAATATGTTTCAAAAAAATTAAAACTCATACTGAGATGGTTTATCAACACAAAATTTTAGAGAAAAAAAAGAGGCACCGTTTGTATGATACCTCCTATTTAGCCTTGCTAAAAAAATTATTTTCCGAATTTTATTTTTCCTTTTGGATATTCTCCGCTGTCAGCTAATATTTCTTCAATGCGTAAAAGCTGGTTGTATTTGGCCATCCGGTCACTACGGCTGGCAGATCCTGTTTTTATTTGGCCACAGTTTAGTGCTACGGCCAGGTCGGCAATGGTGCTGTCTTCTGTTTCGCCACTGCGATGGCTCATAATGGTATTAAACCCATTGTTCTGCGCCATACTCACGGCATTGATGGTTTCGGTGAGGGTTCCTATTTGGTTTACTTTTACTAAGAGTGCATTGGCAATATGTTCGGTAACACCTCTCTCCAATCTTTTTACATTGGTAACAAAAAGATCATCTCCTACCAACTGGCATTTATTGCCCAACGCTTCAGTAAGCATTTTCCAACCCTTCCAATCATCTTCGGCCATACCATCTTCAATAGAAATGATGGGATATTTTTTTACCCAACTTTCCCAGTATTTCACCAGTTGCTCACTGGTCATTTTTTTACCATCACTTTTATGAAAAATATATTTTTTCTCTTTTGCATTCCACAATTCACTGTTGGCCGCATCCATTGCAATACCTATTTGTGAACCCGTCTTATAGCCTGCTGCCTGTATGGCGCTTAACACGGTTTCTATTGCTTCTTC
>DAOLYC010000467.1:0-1921 GCA_035425605.1 Ferruginibacter sp. | reverse complement strand
AGCCTGCTACATTTGGCGGATAAAACAATACCTGGTTAAGTGCTCTTTGAAATAATAATTGAGATTGATCATTTTCTAACTGCATGGGCAAAAATCTACGTATGCCAGCCAGTAGTTCCACCGGCGATTTTATCCTGTTACCTATATTCTTATCATCATAAAACCAATTGCTTGTATAAATATCTTCCAACAATTTTGCAATATCATAATTACTTTTTTGAAACCTGTTGCTTAACCATTGTTGGTTTTCTTCATCAATATTTTCATTTACAAAATAGCGGTATATCTTTTTAGTAATAAAGTTTGCCGTTTGGTTGTTTTCTAAAAGTATGTCCAGAATATCATCGCCATCAAAGTTTCCTGTTTTGCCTAAAAATGTTTTACTGCCTTCATCGTGTTGGTTTTTTCTAAATACAAATTCTCCTCTTGCATTAAAACTCCAGCCTGTAAATGCCCGGGCGCCTTCTTTTATATCGTTCTCGGTATAATTGCCACGACCCAGGGTAAAAAGTTCCATTACTTCACGGGCAAAATTTTCGTTGGGATGTTGTTTTTTATTTTGCTGGTTATTTAAAAAGGCCAGCATAGCCGGTGATTTACTCACCGCTTTAAGCATATTGGCAAAACTGCCCAGGGCATTGGTACGTATGATGTGCAGCAATTCCTGTGCATGAAAACTATTTAGCGACCGGCAGGCAAAATGGCCATGCCAAAACAGGCTCATCTTTTCTCTCAACTGTGCTTCGCTGTTTACCATGCTTTCAAGCCAGCGCACATTCATTGTCTTTATATCATCTCTCGATTTTTCTCTCAGCTTCTTTCGCATTTCGGGGCTTTGCAGTTTCTTTTGAATTTCTTTTAGGTCAGTCATCCCCATCATATAATCATCGGCAGGGTTTTTAGTTACTTCTATTTTTGTAACGGGTTTAGAGGATGATTTTACTAAAAGCGACCAAAGGTTTTTTGTAGTGATGCCATCAAGCGATGCCGTATTCTCGGCCATGGGGCCAAAGGCACTGCGCCACAACAAATGTTGATTTTTTGTACGATTAGAAACGGGCATAATATAATTATTAAATTAAATGAAGACTTAGTTATGACATTTTAAGTTGCAAATGGTTTAATTATCAAATCTAATTTAAAAAAAGAGATGCGGATGTTACCTGTTTGTAAACAAAGAATTTTATAGACCGATCACTATTTTAATGATACCAGGGCCAAATTTTATAATAATATTACCCTTAGCATTATTCAGGGTGCTACTAATTTATGGAAATGTTGTAAAATTATTTACGAGTATTACAGGTGGTAGTAAACCGTTGATGTTACCGCTAAAGCGTTTTTGTGTGGGATGAAGAAACAAGAAAACTTAAGTAGGTATAATTATCTTCACCCGCTGATTTTTGTATTACCGAAATATTCATGTAATACTTTGGGTAATTCAATTCCGTTTTCGGTTTGATTATTCTCCAACAGGCAGGCCATAATCCTTGGCAATGCAAGCGATGATCCGTTTAAAGTATGAACTAACTGTGTTTTATTATCGCCATCTTTAAAACGTATTTTCATACGGTTGCTTTGAAAACTTTCGAAGTTACTAACTGAACTTACTTCCAGCCATTTTTTTTGTGCAGCACTATAAACTTCAAAATCGTAAGTAAGTGCCGATGTAAAACTCATATCGCCGCCACATAATCTTAAAATGCGGTATGGAAGGTTAAGAGAAAGCAGCAGTTTTTCAATATGACCAACCATCTCTTCCAAAACACTATAACTTTTATCGGGATGAACAATCTGAACAATTTCTACTTTATCAAACTGGTGAACACGGTTTAGCCCACGAACATCAGCCCCAAAACTGCCGGCTTCTCTTCTAAAGCAGGGTGTATAGGCTGTCATCTTAATGGGCAGATCAGATTCT
>DAOLYC010000466.1:0-1936 GCA_035425605.1 Ferruginibacter sp. | reverse complement strand
AAAAGTTATTGTACCTGAAAAGCCTGCTGACTCTACTTTTAAAAACATACAACCACAAGAGGATACTGTAATAGCAGAACCTATTGAAGAGGCTAAAGACAGCGTATTCAAACCAAATGAGTTGGGAAAAAGAAAAAATTCTGAACAAAGCCATTTAGAAGTTACCACCAGGAACATCAACTTAAAAGTATATGACAATGCTATTGTAGATGCTGATACCGTTAGTATTTATTACAATGGTAAATTGCTATTAAGCCATCAGCCGCTTACTGAAAAAGCCATCAATATAGACCTTGTACTTGACGATAAACAAACCCGCCATGAAATAATCCTCTTTGCCGAAAACCTGGGAAGTATTCCACCCAATACTGCCCTGGTGGTAATTACAGCAGCTGATAAACGATATGAACTTTTTGCCAGCGCCAGCCTGCAGGAAAATGCCGTACTTGTTTTTGAATACCGGCCAAAATAAAAACAACTTTGGCAAACTATTTAAATAAAATACCAAAACCAGCTTACCAAACAATGTTTTGTTTTATTAATAAATTTTGGGTTATCTATATTTCTGTAATAGATAAATGAAAATAGTATCTTAAATTAGACAGCTGAAATAAGCCAAAAAATATTTGATCTATTTTATACAAAGGTTGATAGAAAAATTATGGCGACCAACATGTGATTAAAAAAGCATTAAAAGTTAACACATGAAATAACATTATACTGATGGTAAAAAAAATAAAGACCGACAAAGTTGAATGGAAACATGTGTTGAGTTTAAAAAACCTGCTGCATATTATTGTAGGATCGGGATTGGCGGTTTTGGCCATGAAGGGTTTTATGATACCCAATAAATTTTTAGACGGTGGTGTAACCGGTATTTCTATTTTGATACACGAAATCTTTCACATAAACATCAGTATTCTTGTAATAGCCCTCAACTTAATTTTCGTTTATCTCGGTTATCGAAATATAGGTAAAACCTTTGCAGTACAAACTTCCATTGCAGTACTTATTTTATCGGCAGGCTTGCTTTTTATTGACATTAACCCAATAACCAAACAACCATTACTTATTGCCATTTTTGGTGGCATATTTATGGGAGCCGGTGTTGGCCTTGTTATAAGAGGAGGCGGTGTTATTGATGGCGCCGAGGTGATTGCAGTTTTTACCCGTCGCAAAACGGGTTTTTCCAACAGCGAAATCATCATGCTCATCAACTGTATTATTTTTGGAATTGCGGCATCGCAATTTGGAATTGAAACTGCCATGTATTCCATCATCACTTATTTTACTGCTACCCGTGCTACCGATTATGTAGTAGATGGTATTGAACAATATACCGCCATGAATATCATTTCATCAAAATCCGAAGAGATTAAAAATTTTTTAGTGAACGAATTGGGCAAAGGCATAACAGTTTATAAGGGCGAACGGGGATATTTACCCGGCAGTTTTGATGTAAAAACCGAAAGTGATATTATTGTTACCATTGTAACACGACTTGAAATAAAACAAATACAGGATGCGTTAACCCTGATAGACCCCAAGTCCTTTATTTATGTACAAAGCATAAAAGAAGCTACTGGTGGCATTCTTAAAGCAAAGGCCCATGCACATTAAACAGGAAATGGTTGATTTTGTTATCAATTTATTAAAAACTAAAATACCTAAAACTTATTATTACCACAATGTTGGGCATACTTTGTATGTAGTGGATAATGTAGTGAAAATAGGCAATGCCGAAAATTGCACCGACAATGAAATTGAACTTTTAAAAGTAGCTGCCTTATGGCATGATACCGGTTATATAAATATATATACAGGTCACGAAGCAGAAAGCTGTAAACTAAGCCGTAAATATTTACCCGGATATGGTTACCATGAAAACGATATTGAAAAGATATGTGGTATGATAATGGCTACTAAAATACCCAAT
>DAOLYC010000465.1:0-1937 GCA_035425605.1 Ferruginibacter sp. | reverse complement strand
TAATTGTTGGTCAGGCGACCAACAACGGCCTCTCGCCCTGGTTCCTGTCTTCACGAACCATTTCCTTCGCCACCTTCGCCCAGGTGCTTACCCTCACGAACCCAATGGAGAGGCAACCAACAACGACTAAGCTATCAACAACAGCGAAAAATACCCCTCAAAATTTTATTAATACAAAAATTTACCATTACTTTACATCTTACAAGTATCCTCTCTAAAACTAACATCCCCCGTTAAATATATTTTTTAAGTATTAAACCACTCGTTTAAATACTACCGCAGCCATGCTTGTATGCATGTATGCTGTAGTTTTTTTTAAATAATAAATTACCTTTTATGAAACCAATTTACTCTTTTTTATTATCAGCATTTTTATTGTGTACCATTCATGTAAATGCACAAATTACTATTTCTGGCGCTGCACCAGCAATATTCGATGGAACAACTTATACAACTTTTACAGGAACAGGAGGAGCCTTTGCTGCTTTAAATGGGGTTGCTGCTTGGGCAGGTAAAACAATAGTTTTAACAGTTACAGACAATATCACCACTGAAGATGGTAATAACAGTTTAAACCAACCTGCTACCAGTACCTGGACATCACTCACAATAAGACCCAGTGTAGCTTCCCAAAGAACTATAAGAGGTAATGTAACTAACGGATTGATTAGATTTAATGGTGCAGATAATGTAACTATTGACGGTAGATTTGGAGGAACTGGAAAATATTTACGTTTTTTAAATTCAAATACTTCCAATCCAACTTTTACATTCTTAAATGATGCTACCAATAATACTATAACTTATTCTACAATTGAATCAGGTACATCTATTGCTCAGGTAGGCGCAATTTTTTTTAGTAGTTCTACAGGCACATTGGGTAATAGTAATAATACAATAAGTTATTGTGATATTAGAGAAAAAACAATTGGTGGTACTGTTTATCCGTTATGTCTAATTGTTTCAAATGGCTCTACAACTGCTCAAAATAGCTCCAACATAATTGATCATTGCAATTTATTTAATTGTTATCAAAATGGCAATCCCGGCATATCAGTGTATTTGCAATCAGGCACTACAGCCTGGACAATCTCTAACAATAGTTTTTACCAAACAGGAACCAGAACAACAACTATTGATTCAAGGCTAATTTCAATATATGTTAATAATTCAGCAGGTAACGGTTTTCAAATTACTGGTAATTTTATAGGTGGTACGGCTCCTTTGTGTGGCGGCACAGCAATGACACTTACCACCACCACCACCAACTCAACTGGTGTAGCAAATGAAATTAATGGTATTTTTATGTATGCTACCGGCACAGCTACGCCATCAACCATACAAAATAATACTATAAAGAATATTTCGTTAACTTCAACTGCACGTGAACTACTAATTTTTTCGAATCCAGAATTTAGTTTTATAGGAATATGTGCTTTTGATGGAAGCTATATAATTGATGGAAATACCATTGGTGCAGAAACAGGAATTGGTTCAATTTCAGTAGCCTTTAATCCCGACTACAATTTTTTTTATACTTCACTTACTTCTTTTGTTGATGGTATGCAGCTTGCTCCTACTGGTACACTTACTGTTACAAATAATAAGGTAGGGGCAATTAGTATTACTGGAAATAATAATTCTGCCCAAATTCTTTATTTTAGGGGTGCTTTATTAGTAGGTAATCCTTCTGCTCCGGTTACTTTTTCGGGTAACCTTTTTGGAAGTGGGTTAACAGCAAACAGTATTCAACAGCAAAATACCGGGACTAAAATAGCGAATTTTTTGGGGTTAATTACTGCTACTACAAATACAGCCATACTGAATATTCTAAATAATACAGTAAGAAATTTCAATAATATGAGTGCGAGTAATAATTATATGATTGCGTTTAATTTTAATGGTACCTGCCAGCTAAATGCATCTGGCAATATTAT
>DAOLYC010000464.1:0-1940 GCA_035425605.1 Ferruginibacter sp. | reverse complement strand
CAAAATCAATATCGGGTAAACTCTGCGACATGGCCCCCCAGAACATTGCCTTTTTCCCCAATTGCCTGCCGGCGAAAGCATCGCCAATACAGGCGCCCAATGCAATATGAGTGAGGGAATCCATATAAAAAAATTGAGACGATTATCAAACAAAATGATAATAAACGAACTTACAAATTTTATTTTTTATTAATATTAATTAACTGAAGAATTCACTTACCATGGTCGTTTTCCGTTAATATTAGCAAATGACCCTATATCTAACGTTAAAGATACCGCGTCAAATTACATTTTACTTTTAAAACAAAATTGATAGTTATATACAGGTTGCAAAAAAAAATTGGACATATTATCAGTATTACAGATATTTAAATCTTTTATATACCAAAATTTTACTCATTGCGGACCTTTTTTCTGACCTTATTTTTACTTATACTGGGTGGTTTTTTTAGCATTTTGCAGGCAAATGACACATTGGTTCTTTTGTCAGGGCAAATCCCGTCAGAAAGAAACAATGCCAATCGAATACTGGCGAACTCACCTCCTTCTGTTACAGCTTCAAACAGCACTCTTACCTTACCGGAAAATAGTACTGTTGTAACCAGCACAGCGGTAGCAGCGAATGGAATTGCTTCAACAAAATGGACAAAACTTAAATCACCCGGTCAGACTTTAAAAACAATTGTTTTTCTCGGCTCCTCCACTTCAATTGGCTTTGGGTTAACTAGTCCGCAAACCAATTCTTTTGTAGGCAGAACGATTAACTATTATAATAGCCAGGGGCTTAGTAATAACCTGACGTGGAATGTTCATAACCGTGCCCTCGGGGGTTCCAATGTTTTTGCAGCTATGCCCGATGGTAGTCCTAACACTTCCAATCAAGGACCACCTGATAGAAATCGCAATATAACATGGGCAATAGCAAACGGAGCAGATATCGTAGTTGTTAATTTCCCAACTAACAAGTATTACATCGGTAGCGGTGGTTTAAGTATAACTGAAATTATGTATGCCTACCGTACCATCTTCAACACAGCGGTGGCAGCGGGAAGAAAATGCTATATTACTACCACACAACCAAGGACAGCAGCCCCCGACTTTGACAATCTTGCAACCTGGGCTTTCTTAAAACAGATAAGAGATAGTATACTTCTGCAATTTGGCCAGTACGCTATTGATTTTTATTCCCCAATTGTCGCGCCGGGTACTTCTAATATTGATCCTGAGTACAATTACGGTGATAATGTTCATGTTAATAGCGCAGGTCACCTTCAATTATTCAACCGGTTGGTGGCTGCTAATGTTTTTGAAAGCTTTGCTAACTGTCCGGCCTTAATTAGTACTCCAAGTTCAAATAACACGGAAATTTCTCCAATTGTACAGCCCTCTGCACATAAATTCCAGGTATCGGTTATTGATACACGGGGACATGCTGCCAATGCTATTTCTACGGTTACTGTAAATCCATGCAGTGGCAATACTAATTATTGGATTGGAATAGTAAGTAATGAATGGGGTAATCCATTAAACTGGAGTTGCGGAACTGTTCCTGTTGCTACTACCAATGTGATCGTCAGCCAGGGTAATCCTTACTATCCCACTATAAATTCCAACATTACTGTAAGGAGTATTACCATCAGTAATAATGTAGAACTTACAATCAGTCCGGGCATCCAACTTACTGTTACTGGTAACTGATCTTTACTATTTAACTTTAAAAAAGGAAATCTGAATACCAAGACGTAAAGGCAATTATTGTCTTCAATAATCTTAATTTCTTAACTGTTAATAAACCAACCTCTAAAACTGGTTTTTACCATGTTTTCTCCCCTATTATATTCCACTGACCTGAACTTAACTTAAGTAATGAAATAGTGATGCCCGGAAAAATTTCATTAAACTCCTTTTTGGAAAAATACTCCCATGCAGTTAAAAAATCA
>DAOLYC010000463.1:0-1941 GCA_035425605.1 Ferruginibacter sp. | reverse complement strand
TTTGCAGCCAATAAATACAAATTCAAATATGTCAGCAGAAATTAATACAATAATTAGCGATACTAGTACTGCAATGCAAAAAGCATTAAACCATCTGGAAACAGAATTGATTAAGATACGTGCAGGCAAAGCAAATCCAAATATAATTGATGGAATTATGGCAGACTATTATGGTAACCCTACGCCAGTTAATCAAATAGCTAATATTTCTGTTTTAGATGCCCGTACAATATCTGTACAACCCTGGGAAAAAAACATGTTACAACCCATTGAAAGAGCCATCACCATGGCCAACATTGGCATTAACCCACAAAATGATGGAAACAGCATCCGTTTATTTTTACCACCCTTAACAGAAGAAAGAAGAAAAGAACTGGTTAAAAAATGTAATGCAGAAGGTGAGAATGCAAAAGTAGCCATGCGTAATATTCGTCGTGATAGTATTGAAGCCATAAAAAAATTACAAAAAGAAGGATTAAGCGAAGACATAAGTAAAGACGCTGAAAATGATGTTCAACAAGCTACCGATAAGTATATTGTGTTAATTGAAAAACACCTTACAGCAAAAGAAAAAGAGATTATGGCTGTTTAACCTGGCAAAGCATTTCAATAAACATACTTTTGCAACATACAATGTGTACAAATTCTGAAATACACATTTTCCGCAATTAACATAGTTATAGTTTAGTACAATGTACGCTTATGTTCTATTGAGCATGGCTGAAGGAATAATAGATGTAACTAAAAAACAGCAAATCAACATTAAGTAAATAAAATAATAATCCAAAGATTGGTAAAGTATTTATATAAAAGCCAGTGATCTCTTTAATTGTTTGTAACTTGTATTTTTGGTTATATAATTAAGATGGAATTATATTTTTAACCCCTATTTTATGTTTCAACTGGCAATAGAAAAAGTTTTACAATTTACACGACCTCTACACAGTATATCCCGAACATACGGCGGTATGCTATTACCAGGTAGCGCAACATTTTTTTTTGTAAATGATACCGGCGTGGCCATCACCTGCAAGCATGTGATGAGCCTGATACCCACCGCAGAAAATATAAACCTTACTTATGAAAAATACAAAGCCGAAAGAAATAAAATTATCAATGACGCAAAATTTAAGCGTAACATACAAGGGCTTCAACTTAAATACAAGTACCTTCCCGAAACTACTGTACAGTTAAAAAATAATTTTTTAAACTGTTTTGATACGATTAAAGAAATTACCTGCCATGCACATCCCACATTAGATTTGGCTATATTAGAATTTAAAGGTTTTAATAAAACTTTTTATAACACACATGCTACCTTCATCAAAGACAGCAGCATCATAAAACAGGGTAAATCGCTTTGTCGCATTGGTTTTCCTTTTCCTGAGTTTAATAATTTCAGGCACAATCCTCAAACAGATGATATAGAATGGACAAATACAGGAAATCCAAATTCACTATCATTTCCAATTGATGGCATAGTTACCAGGTTTGTAGCAAATGAGCCTAATGGCGAAATTACGGGTATAGAAATGAGTACTGCAGGCCTGCGTGGGCAAAGTGGCGGGCCACTTTTTGATAGTAATGGAAATATCTATGGAATGCAGTTTGCCACCCATCACCTGCACTTGGGTTTTGATATGAAAGACTTTGAGATAGTTAACAACGGAAAGAAAAGCAAGATTTCCAATAACCCTTTCTTACATGTAGGAATATGTGTACATGTAAATAAAATAAAAGAATTTTTAAGAGAAAAAAATATTTCATTTTCAGAAACGGATTAAATAGCTGCTCTTTTCATGTTAGCGATGAACACGCCTGATAAAATAAGAAACAGGCATCCAAATTGTTTCCAGCCTACTTCTTCGCCATAGATTATTCCCCAAAAATTTGCAATGATGGGTATTCCATAAGTTACCATAGAAGCGAAAATTGCGCCTG
>DAOLYC010000462.1:0-1945 GCA_035425605.1 Ferruginibacter sp. | reverse complement strand
CAGTCCATAGCATCAAGTTGTTTTATAAAGGGTATTGATGGCATCGAAGAAATGATTATAACTTTTTTTTTATTTTAAAAAAATGATACTATTCTAATTTATTAAACTAATATCCCAGTTTTTCTTTTAGCAATTCAGCTATTTGTTCTGTACCCTTATAACCAATAATCCTCATTATAATCCTGCCTTCTGTATTTATCATTAAAAAACTTGGATAGGCATTTATCCTGAATTTGTATAAAAGTGAATTGAAGTTCTCAGAATCTAAGTTTTTAACAAGTAACTGCTGCCAGGTCATTTTAAATTTTTTAATTGCTTCCAATACCAACGATGTATCAATATTCTTTTCACTTGCCACACTTATCAGTTCAATATCATTTTTATATTTTTCATACACTTTAATAAGGCCCGGGATACCAGCAATGCATGGCTGGCACCAGGTGCCCCAAAAATCTATAAGGAGGAACTTTTTTTTCTTCAATACCGTATCGGTATTGAAGGGTTTTCCGGTAACTAGCTCAACATAATCAAAAGCAGGATATTTATACCCTTTATCGAACCCTACAATATCTGCATTTGATTTACCTAGGTTAGTATATTTTATTTTTTTACCGTCGAAAGAAATTTCAGTAAAAATAATATCATGGCCGTTGATATGAATTGTGTCGCCAATCTTATAATTCTGCCTTATAAAATTGTTGCTTTCCTTGCCTAATATTTTTATCCTTGTCGATTTCTTGTTGAAATAATTAGCAAAAAAATCTGGCTTTATAGCAAACCTTGTCTTTTGCCCGTTGATATTTAAATAACCATAAGTAAAATAGCTTTCTTGTACTTGTAAACCCAGGAATTTATTTTCGTAAGTTGTATCAACAAACAGCGTTAAAAATGCAGGCCTTTTTATCAGTGTCCGGTTTTCAAATAATTCTACCGGGTTAAATATAATATAATGGTTTGTTGTAGTTGTGTTTTGTTTGGTATAGTTCCTGTTTATAGAGTTGAATAGTACTTTTTTCCATACCTTAAAATCAGCAGATGGGTTATTGTTTAAAGCAAATACCGTATCATTTTTTATTTTATCATAAAGCAATAACAGGTAGAAGGTAGAATGTAAAGGCTGTGCAGTAAAAGCTGTTGTATCAACCGAAGGCCAATACGTCTTTTCTTTAAGGGTATCAAAGGATAATTTTCCGGCCTTATAATTTTGCCACAGGTATTGATTTCGTTGAAAATGACAGGTTCCCTTTTTGATGATTAAATACCTGTTGCTTTCAATAAATGCTGAATTAAAATCTGAAGAATAAATACCTAAATTAGTTAACCCAAACGGGTTTTGCCTATACCCTTCCTGCAGGTTAATCACAATATTTTTTTGTGCTTTAGTTTCCTGCTCGTTTATAAAAACAACATTTAATGTTAACAGGCAGGCTATTGTAAAGGTGTTAATTTTCATTTTTATTTTTTTATAAAATAAAGGGGCACAAAAGCCCCTTTACTATTCTATATTAGGAAGTTGTACACATATGTTCAATGCAAGTACTTTCACTAGTGCCTGGACAAACTTTTAATCCTATTATATTGCCATTTGCATCTTTCATATCGCTGCAATGGTCACATCCAGTACAACCTTGTGCAGATTGCCCAGCCGGGCAACTATGGCTACAATTCATTGGCGGCTCATAACCACCTATTACATTTTTCATCTCATTTTGAGTCATTATTTTAAAATCCTTATATTTCATTAACATAGTATTGCGTTGCTTTTATGCATCAAAAAACAACAAAAACTTTAATAGTTAAATTACCTACTCTTTTATAACCCATATTTAAAAATATAGGCAGGGTTTTCGGCTTCGCCCTTTACAGTAAGTGCTCTGTTGTACAGCATGGCTTTACTGTTGTGTTTGCAAACTATTTTTATAAAATTTTTTATCTCCTTTCACAG
>DAOLYC010000461.1:0-1955 GCA_035425605.1 Ferruginibacter sp. | reverse complement strand
ATGATTTTGCCTTATTTGGCACAGGTGTTATGGAACATAAATTAAGATTTTTAAAAAACAAACTTTAGTTTATGGAAAATACTGAGTTAATAAAATTATTAAATGTAGAATTATCAGTTAGTATCAACGAAAATGAAACCTACCAACAGCTTCATCAACATTTAGCTGCATATATTAATACGCTAATACAAAATGATTTTAACAGGCTTATTAACTACTTATATCGTATTGATGTGAGTGAACAAAAATTAAATACTTTATTACATGAAAATAAAAACGAAGATGCCGGAAACATTATTGCAACTCTCATTATTGAAAGGCAACAACAGAAAATAAAAATTCGCCGGCAACACAATCAGCGTAACAAACCAATTGATGATGATGATAAATGGTAAACTATTAAAGCTCTTGCAATTCTTTTTTTGAAATCGCATTGCCAAACATAAGTTCCTGTACTTTTTCCTTGTCTTCTTTTTCTTTTTTCAAATCGAACATGGTACCAAATACATGATCCCACAAAGTGGAACTTACACCAAAGCCAAGCTCTGTTTTTTTATAATGATGAAGGTGATGGTTACGCCATAAAGGTTTCATCCATTTAAAAGGTGGGTTAAATGCATGGATGGCGTAGTGCATAGAACCATAAATCAGGTAGCCGGTTATAAATCCCGGAAAAAAAACAAATGCATAACTGCTTGCATTAAAAAGGTAGCTTATAAAATATATACTACTAAAAATAACTAAAGCCAGCAACAGGCTAGGCACTGGAGGCATAAACAAACGTTCCTTATCTCGTGGATACTCGTGATGGTTACCATGAATTATATATACGATACGTACCGCAATTTTACTTTGGGCCATAAAATGAAAAACATAACGATGTATCATGTATTCAAAAAAAGTCCAAAAAAACATTCCCACTAAAAAAATGAGTACGATTTTTATAATGCCAAAACCAAAATGCGAATTACTATAGTAAAGCATTAAAGAAAGAATGGGTATATAAAGACCCCAAATAACCAATGGATGTGTTTTAGTAAGATATTCAAGATATTTATTCTTAAAAATCTGTGCCTGGCCTTTATTATGGATTTTTTCGAATTTCATAAAATAGATAGTTCAGTACAAAAATAAATAAACTTAGTTAATCGTTGCTTTATTCATCAATTTTTAATGGTTAAATTTGCGCTAATGGTAAATAAATATTTGATGATAATGATATGTTTGAAATAAAACCACACTCTTTTAATAACCCCCAATAAACACCAAATGAAATTAGTTACTTATTTGCACGAAGGACATGATCGCCTGGGCATTGTTGTTGAAGGCAATATTTATGCCATGGATGCTTTACACAATGATTTGCCCAATACCATGGCAATGTTTTTAAATTTTTGGGATGAATTTATGCCCATGGCAAAAACTGTTGAACAAAAGATAAAAGATGGATTGGTGAGAAATGTTTTGGCAACCTCCATGGTTGATGCAAAAATTTTTGCTCCAGTTCCGCACCCAACCAGTTGTCGTGATGCTTACGCTTTCAGGCAACATGTAGCTGCTGCCAGGCGCAACAGAAAAGTAGATATGATTCCTGAATATGACCAGTACCCGATATTTTATTTTACCAATCATAACAGCATACAAGGCCCGGGTGAGATTATTTGTATGCCCGATCATTTTCAAAAATTAGATTTTGAACTGGAAGCATCTGTAGTTATATGTAAGCCCGGCCGAAATATTAATGCTGCCCAGGCGGATGAATATATTGGCGGTTTAATGATTATGAACGATATGAGTGCAAGAACATTACAGATGGAAGAAATGAAACTAAACCTTGGCCCTGCAAAAGGAAAAGATTTTTGTACCGTTATTGGCCCCATGTTGGTTACCCTTGATGAACTTGAACAGTTTAAAGTGCCTTGCAAAGAAAACCATACCGGCAATGCCTGGAACCT
>DAOLYC010000460.1:0-1959 GCA_035425605.1 Ferruginibacter sp. | reverse complement strand
GGTATTAAAAAGTTGGGAGTCGTGCATGGCCTTGTAAGTAAGAAATATGCCAACAGGTGTTAGTACTAATACAGCCAGCCACATACCTACAAAAGGAGAAGCAATGCCTTCTTTTACAAATTTTTCGCCAAACATATTAAGCAGGTGAAAAAGTAAAAAGAAAATAATAGCCACCACCAAAGGCATACCCAAACCACCCTTTCGAATAATTGAACCAAGTGGTGCTCCAATAAAAAATAATACAAAACATGCCATGGAAAGTGAAAACTTACGATGCCATTCTATTTTGTGATAGCGTATTTCTTCTTTTCGGCCAGCCTGTTCATTAGCTATACTTTCTAATGTATTTTTTAAATTATTTGCAATACTAATAGCGTTGGTATTTACCTGGTAACGGGCCGAGTCGGGTATAAGGGAATCGAAAGCTGTATATGCAATTTGCTTTTCGGGTTCTTTATATTTTGAAGTGTCGCCCAGGGTAGTATAGGGTAAATAAATTGCCAACGTACGTTTTGTTCGGGTTTTTAAACTGTCGCTTAGGCGATAGAGCGAATCAAGTGAGTGGTTTATTTGCCCTGCACTCAGCATTTTAAAATTATTTCGGTATACGCTATCGTTGGTATTTTGTTTTTGTAATGAACTAAGGTCGAATAATTTTTTAAATGAACTGAAACTAAGCCTAATATATTCGTTGCTGGTATCGGTGCTGTTGCCGGTTTCTTCGTAACGATGCCCATTGGTAAGGTTAAACTCTAAAAATTTTTTATCTTTTGAAATAGACATCACACCTTTTTCGGCAATGATGGTATTGTTTTGGATTGGATTTGTTTGCTCGTAAATGAGTACATTATGAATTGTTTTACCGTCAGCATCTTTTTTGCCAGCTTTAATGGCATAGTTTGGTATATGCGTAAAAAAAACGCCTTCTTTTAAATCAAATGCAGGCTTTTTGTAAAATATATCATTATACAATGCTACAAATTTTAAATTGGCATAGGGTATTACATAATTGGCAAACAAAAAGGTAATACCACAAAACAAAACTGCTACCCACATAAGCGGTCGCATAAAACGCAGCAGTGAAATACCCGAAGCTTTTATTGCAACTAATTCAAAACTTTCACCCAGGTTGCCAAAGGTCATTATGGAAGAGATAAGAATGGCAATTGGCATTGCCAAAGTAAGCATAGAGGCACTAACGTACCATAGAAATTTGCCAATGGTTATAAAGTCAAGCCCTTTACCAACAAGGTCATCAAGGTATTTCCACAAACCCTGCATCATTAAAACAAAAAAGGCAATGAAGAACGTTATGATGAACGGCCCAATGAATGATTTAAGAATAAGCTGATCTAATTTTTTAATCATGCAATGCAGAAAATCTTAATAAAAATTAAATGTAGTAATTTGAAGCCTGTGAATAAAGAATCAAAATTAGTGCTTTCTGCTGATGAACTGCAATTGGTTAATAACCGTGATTGGATTTTAACTAAACGAGTAGTAATGGATAAAATAAATTCGTTTATGGGAGAGTTGGCAACAAAGCAAAAAATTATACTTACAAAGCAAAAAGATTTTATACCACAGGAAGTACTTGCTACAGATGCCAAGATTGCTAAAGGAGAAAACTATCTGCAATTACCTTTTCTTATACTTGATTACCCAAGATACTTTAAAGAAGAAAACATATTTGCCGTAAGGACGATGTTTTGGTGGGGGAATTTTTTTAGTGTTACTATGCAGTTATCGGGCAAATACAAATTACGGTACCAGCAAAACCTGGTTGATAAATACGATGAAATTAAACGCAGCGGCTTTTATTTAAATGTACACGAAAACCAGTGGCACCACCATTTTGAAATAGATAATTATAAGATAGTGAATGATATTACTAAAGAAGAAATGGCATCGATATTAGCAAAAAAAGAATTTTTGAAAATGGCTAAAATGTTTCCTTTA
>DAOLYC010000459.1:0-1974 GCA_035425605.1 Ferruginibacter sp. | reverse complement strand
CATATAAATTTTCCAATTGCAACCAGAAATATTGAAAGAGCCAAAAAAGCAATTACCAATATACCTGTATTAATAGCAGTTTTAAAGTACCCTAATTGCCCAACATTAATAAATGGATATGGGTACTCTCCTGTTATGTATCCTCTTAAGGCTATGTAAATAATATAAACAAACGGATATATAAGCCAGCCAAATACATTTTTATATTTCAGTTCATTTTTAGGTACAAACAAAAACCAAATCAAAATAAATAAAATTGGTATAACGGTATGCAGTAACTCATCTGTTACATACTGCAAGCCCTGGGGTTGCCATAAAAAACGAAGAATAACATTATATACAACACCTACAATAGTAATATAAACAGTAATAGCTGTAACAGTTGATGGCCTTGAAAAAAAATATCCAAATCCATTTTTCTTTTTAAAAAATAAAACGGTTGAGCATATTACTACTATAAGATTAGTGAGAATAGTAAAGAAACTGAAATACCTGATTACTATTTCAATTATTGTACCTGGCCCATTTTGCAGAATTAGATATAGTTGCGACAATAATGCAAACCATCCCAATAGCATAATTACAACCAGGTATTTTTTAGGTATCACAACCTGATTATTTTTCATAATATTCAATTCGTTAGTAAAATATTTTGAAGATGCTAGAAAAAATTACCAAACATTCCGTGGGCATGAATCGCCATATTTATTACCAAGTAAAAAACCAAGCACAACTTCATGTGTTCCTCTTGTATATGTTTGCAACCTTGATGTGGTAGCATTTTCGTAAGCATAACTTATGTTAAAAGTATTTGAAACATTAATACCAATCATACCAGAATAACCTCCAACCAGGTCGGCAAATCGGTAGCTGCCTCCTATCCATATCAAATCCTGGTACTGTAATTTTACATTTGCATGTACACTTGTAAGTTGCGGTTGCCAGTATTGTACCATAACAGATGGTAATACAGAAATATCGGGGGTCATAGCAAAACGATAACCTGCAGTAATAAAATAATTAGGTGTAAAATAAGTGCCATATTGTTTATCTGTAACAAATTTTATTTTACCTGGTATGATATTTAAAACTGAGGCACCAACAAAATAACGTGCAGAGTATAACCATAAACCTACACCAATCTCTGGCTTTACTTTACTTATTGAACCGTTATTATAACCTATGGCCGGGTCGTTGGGGTCTAAATTTCCCCAAACAATTTTCGATCTGTCGAGATTTACACTTGTAACACCGGCGCTTAAGCCTGCTGCTAAACTGGTGCGTACACCTAATGGTTTATGATAGGCATACGTTGCAGCAATTGACCATCGGTTTATATATCCGGCTTTATCATTAATTACATTTAATCCTACCCCATGATGTGCAGGTGAAACAGCATATTCATCCCAAGCTTTAGGCCCGCCTGGGTGTTTTCCCGGAATTTGAAAAGAAGTTGCATTGGTACGCAAATCTTTTTTACCGATAGGCCCATGTATAGTTAAATAGGTGGTTACCGGAGCACCGGTAATACCAGCCCATTGGTTTCGGTAACTTAATTTTACATCGGTATAGTTTTCGATACCTGTTATACCCGGATTAAGTATGTAGTTATTAAGTATATATTGTGTGTAAAATGGTTTTGCCTGTGCCATAGCAGTAAACTGCACCACCATACAAACAATTACAATTGATAAAATCTTATTCATGGCTTCAGAATTAGTATTCCTGCATTAATATTTTTATAAAAATAATTTTATTTTAAAATGGTTACATATCCTGTTATCGGATCTCGACCATTACCAGGTTCTATAATATAATAATAGGTATCAATAGGTAACGACTTTCCTTTAAGTGTGCCATCCCAAGGCTTGTCATAGCCTCTTGATTCAAAAACCAACTGACCCGACCTGGTAAAAATCTGAACCCTGTTATTGGGATATGTATTTAAATAATCAATACGCCAGGTATCATTTA
>DAOLYC010000458.1:0-1996 GCA_035425605.1 Ferruginibacter sp. | reverse complement strand
CAATATTTTAAAAAGGGTTTGGCGGTGGTAGCCAAAAACCTGCAACGTTTGCTATGCAGTATAAATGTGGTAATGTTCCAACTCATTATAAAAACACCAATAGCCAACCCAACAATTGCAGCACTTATTGCATTTACATTGCCCAGGTATTCGGGTGCAAAAAACAACGCATCAGCCCCGTAATCTTTCATAAAAACACTATTGATGGTGCTGCCAAGTATATACCAAAACACCAGTAGTACCTGAAATTTCCTGAAATGAAGAATAAACAGTTGAACAGGGAAGGAGTAATAAA
The DNA here is from genome assembly GCA_035425605.1 of Ferruginibacter sp. Lineage (GTDB taxonomy): Bacteria > Bacteroidota > Bacteroidia > Chitinophagales > Chitinophagaceae > Ferruginibacter. The sequence continues at coordinate 1,701 of DAOLYC010000458.1, read as the reverse complement.
TATCTTTCAGAAGTTGCTTCATTAATGAACGGTGTTTTTTAAAATTACTTATAAAAAACACATTTAGCAAACCTTGCAGTGGCAACCGATGTTTACTGTTGTTTTAGCTGATTTGTTTTTTTCTTACTACAAAAATTAATGAAACAATCATTATCAAAAGCATCATAGCTGTAAACTGGTGCAACACACCAAACACAACAAGCCTATTGGCATTAACTGCATTAAGCACTGTTAAAATACCGAGTGTTATTTGTGTTAATACAAGTAATATTACAGCAATACGAAGCCTGTTGAATAAAATATTACCATAAACATTTTTTGATTTAAACCACCATATACTTATCAGTACAACCAACAAATAGGCAAGGCCCCGATGAATAAAATGAACGGTTAGCGGATTATTAACCAGGTTTGCTGTAATAGGCGAAAGCTCCCACATGCCTGCCGGAACCATGTGCCCGTTAATATCGGGCCAGGTAGGCGCTATTACGGCTGCACGTAAGCCAGCCATAAAGCCGCCGTATATTAATTGAAAAAACAACACAACCATTATAACCAGTAAAAAGTTTTTAAGTTTTACATTAACCATAACCTGTTGCTTTTTAATGAGCATACTTAATGCAAACCATAAAGTATAACAAAGCAATCCAAGTGCAGCAATAAAATGTGTGGTTAGCTCTACATGGCCAACAAAATATTTTTCAGGCACCAGCCCGCTTTTAACCATAATCCATCCTATAAAACCCTGCACAGCGCCCAATAAAAAAAGAATGACCATTGGCCTTATCATTCCTTTGTTAAACTTTTTTGTAGCCACAAAATAAACGAAGCCAACTAAAAATACCATCCCCATCAACCTTGCCCAGGTACGATGAAACCATTCCCAGAAAAAAATAAATTTAAATTCCGACAAAGAAAAATACTGGTGTACATATTTAAACTGATCGGTTCCTTTGTATTTATCAAACTCTGCTTGCCAGGCTGCATGGTTTAATGGTGGTAAAGTGCCGGTTATAGGTTTCCATTCTGTAATAGAAAGTCCCGATTCTGTTAGCCGTGTAATTCCGCCCAGTAATACCTGTATGATGATCATACCTACACCAATTAATAACCAGGTAGCTATTTGTTTTTGTGCTTGCTGCTGTTTTAAATTATCCATTGCTGTCGCAAATTTACATAAGCAAAACTGCTTAATAAAAATGAATTGTTTTTTTATTGATTTAATTGATATTTGTTGTTGCAGATGTTAGCGCCATATTTACAAACAAATTTTATTGAAGCCGGTGTAGATGAAGCCGGCAGAGGATGTTATGCCGGGCCTGTATTTGCCGCTGCTGTAGTTTTACCTAAAGATTTTCATCACCCATTATTGAATGACAGTAAACTGCTTAATGAAAAACAACGCAACCTGCTTAGGCCTGTAATAGAAAAAGAAAGTATAGCCTACGCTGTTGCTTCCGTTAATAACGAAACCATTGATGCAATAAATATTTTACAAGCCAGTTATATGGCCATGCACCTTGCCATTGATAAACTTACAACCCAACCTGAATATTTGCTGATAGATGGTAACCGATTTAAACAATACAAAAATTTACCTCATCAATGTATTATAAAAGGCGATGGAAAATATTCTTCTATTGCTGCTGCTAGTATTTTAGCAAAAACTAACCGTGATGAATTTATGCAAACTATTCACCA
>DAOLYC010000457.1:0-2006 GCA_035425605.1 Ferruginibacter sp. | reverse complement strand
AAATGGGTATTCGTATTGAAAATAATTTCTGGATCACCAAAACCGGAAATAAAGATTTGATGAAAAATATTCCTATTACAGTGGAAGAAATTGAAGCTTACATGAAAAAATAATTTGATGGCTAAACAAATTCCTAATTTATTCACCCTTCTTAATTTAATATTTGGATGCTTTGCCATTGTAGCAACGCTTCAAAATGGAATCATCATTCAATATGCTGCCGATGGTACACAACTTATTGATATACCTGAAAAAATATGGATGGCATCTATGTTTATTGGCCTGGCTGCACTGGTAGATTTTTTGGATGGGTTTGTGGCACGCTTATTTAAAGCCAGATCCGAAATGGGCAAGCAGCTTGATTCGCTGGCCGATGTTGTAAGTTTTGGTGTAGCGCCTGCAATGATACTTTACCAGTTTTTAAGAATGAGTATAGCACAGGAAGAGGATGGCTTAAACGCATCTATATTATGGCTTATGCCCGCATTTATTTTAGCGGCTGCCGGCGCCTGGCGCTTGGCTAAATTTAATATTGATAATTCACAAACATTTGGCTTTAAAGGGGTACCCATACCGGCTGTTGGATTAGTGGTAGCATCCATACCATTAATTTATTGGAATAACCACAGTCAGTTGATTGCTGATATTCTTTTTAATCAATGGTTTTTATATGGGCTTATAGTTTTTTTAAGCTGGTTAATGATTAGCAATTTACCCATGATGGCTTTAAAGTTTAAAGATTACACAGTAAAAAATAATTTACCAAAAATAATTTTATTGGGCTTAAGTATTATTGCAGCTATATTATTTAAATGGGTGGCTATACCAATAATATTTATAGTTTATATTATTTTATCTTTACTGTTTAAACAAAAAGAATCATGAAATTTACTGTACAGATAAAAGTTATGCCACTAAAAGATTTATTAGACCCACAGGGAAAAGCTGTATTGGGCGGATTGGAGAACCTGGGTATAAAAAATGTTTCAGATGTACGAATTGGTAAACATATTGACCTGCAGATTGATGCCGAAAATAAAGAGGCTGCCATTGCAATAGCCGGGGAAGCCGCCAAAAAATTACTTGCCAACCCTGTAATGGAAATGTATGAAATAGCAATTAGCTAATTAGCCGGTATGCTAATGTACTGATCAATTAAATTTAAAAAGTTTTTTCATTACATACATATTTAATTTAAAGAATTAGCAAATTATTGAATTTGCACATCAGCACATTATGCTTTATCTCATTCCTACTCCAATTGGCAACCTTTCTGATATTACTTTCAGGGCAATTGAAATTTTAAAATTTGTTGATCTTATACTTGCAGAAGATACACGTACTTCATCTGTACTTTTAAATCATTACCAGGTACAAAAACCAATAACAGCTTACCACCAGCATAACGAACATAAAATACTAACACATATTACAGAGCAACTGGCGGCAGGCAAAACCATGGCTTTACTTACCGATGCCGGTACACCAGGTATCAGCGATCCTGCTTTTTTATTAGTAAGGGAGTGTATAAAAAATAATATTAAAGTAGAATGTTTACCTGGCGCTACTGCTTTTGTACCAGCATTAGTGAATAGTGGATTACCTATAAACAGTTTTTGTTTTGAAGGTTTTCTTCCTATTAAAAAAGGAAGACAAACCATGTTAAAAAAACTGGCTACTGAAGAACGAACAATGGTTTTTTATGAAAGTCCCATGCGACTTGTAAAAACCTTAAACGACTTTATTGAATATTTTGGCACCAATAGGCAATGCTGTGTTAGCCGGGAACTTTCTAAAAAATTTGAAGAAAATGTAAGAGGTAGTTTACAAGAGGTATATGAATATTTTAATGCCAAAGTAGTAAAAGGAGAGATTGTAATTGTTGTGGCTGGAAATGATTAAGATATTTTATTTATTCAGATGAAATATATCCTTGAAACAAGTTTAACCTACTTAATACAAATCAGCGATGTATATACTTTTTGGCACTTCCTCTGTTTTTAATT
>DAOLYC010000456.1:0-2009 GCA_035425605.1 Ferruginibacter sp. | reverse complement strand
TCAACCAGGTTGCAAGGCTTGAAATGGTGGGTAATACAGATGAGATAAAATTAAGCGACGAAACCATTCAATCCATCAATAATTTTTTTAACGGGCAGCCAGACCTGATCGTAGATGCCAGTGGCCGTTCCAGAACGGTTTCACGTTTACTGGATATCCCAACAAAAGAAGGTTACCGGAAAGATATTGCCCTGTTTGCACACCTGAGCGGTGCCGAAAAGATCGAACCCTTTAATATTCATTTACACCGCCTTGAAAAAGGCTGGACATGGAGGATACCATTGCCTGGCCGTATTTCTGTTGGTGTAGTTATTGATCCTGCACATTTAAAGGAATATGGAACAACCAAGGAAGAACAATATGATAATTATTTAAAAGCTGATGAAACCCTGGTCAAATTTACCCGGAATGCAAAAAGAGAAACCGGTGTTATGCAGTACAATAATTACCAGCTTATTTCGCAAAAAATGTATGGTAAAAACTGGATATTGACAGGCGATGCCGGAGGGTTCCTGGATCCCATTTTTTCATCCGGGTTGTTTTTAGCCATCAAAGGTTCTTTTGCCGCTGCTGATGCCATTGCCGCGGGAACTGATAAGGCCTTTAAAAAATACCAGGATTTCCAGTTATACGAACTATCCATCTGGCAAAAGCTGGTTGATACCTGGTACAGTGGCAGTCTTTTTACACTTTTTAAAGTAGGACAGGAACAAATGAATTCAGCCATAGGACGGTTCATCGGTCCACACATGCAGCGGCACCTTACCCGTATATTTTCCGGCGAAGCCGTTTATAAAAGTTATAGCCGAAGGTTTTTAAACTTTGTATTGGGGCCAATGATCCGCTGGATGAAGGTTGGCCGGCTCCACAACCGTACCATCAGCGACCTGGAAATTAAATAGTGTGTTTTCTGTAAACTCTCTCATTTAAAAAATAGCTGGTGTCCCGATAGCTATCAGGATGTCGAACCTGGCTTCCAGGGTTTATTTTAATGTAATAGCTTAACAAGTTAAATATTTCCTTAAGTGATTTACAGGTTAGGTTAATTTTATATTTGAACCACAATAGAAACAAAGTACACAGTAGGAAGAAACACATAGAATCCTATCCACTCTAAATTCCGTACAAGTTTTGAAAATACATGTAAATATGTGATCCCGTTAGTTACCAGTAGTTCCAAAAAATTAGCATCTGCGTTTTACCTGTACTCAATATTCTATATATAACCCGGCATTTTATGTCCTTTGTTGCAGATCCTGACCCATTTTAAGGATTGCATCTCCTATAATTATATAATAAAATGGTTATTTATTAATCCACAATAGCCATTCATCCCGCCTATTTACCGTTCACCAAAATCTAAACTTCATGCCTTTTTTTACCTCAATTTTTAAAAAGTCAATGCCAGTAAGGATTACAGCGCAGAATTTGCTAATAATTACTGCCTATTACTAAAACATACTTAGTACTTTGTTTTGCATAGTACTAAAATGTTTCTATCTTTGTGTTATCAAAGTAAGCAAACAACCAAAAGCTGAAAAAAACATTAAAAACTTATAAACAAACAAAAAGTCATGAAAAAGCAAACAACACCGTTCTCACAGATCAGTAAAGAACAAACAGCCAATTTAACCGCAGTAGTAAATGAAACATTAGCCATTGGTTTTAACCAGGCCAGAACATTCAGTACTGCCGATCTGTGGAATATCCAGCGCCGGAGCCGCACCATGCTGAACAGAAGGAGTTTTGTATAAAACTTTGCCAGTATAAAAAAGTATAGCCGATTTTTTTGTCTGCATTCAATTTGGAAAACAGTGCTTAACCAAAGCCCCGTAATAAATACGGGGCTTTTTAATGGTATGCAGAAGAATAAAAACCTTTGATTAATTGGTTTTAATTTTTTTGTAAAAGGTAAAAAGCCCTATTTTTGCAACCCGTAGAAAATCGGGACAAACTCCTCCTTAGCTCAGTTGGTTAGAGCATCTGACTGTTAATCAGAGGGTCGCCCG
>DAOLYC010000455.1:0-2017 GCA_035425605.1 Ferruginibacter sp. | reverse complement strand
ATAATCATTTTCGGCACTCATCATTTCGGAGCCGCCGGCACCTGCAAATTCTTCCTTGCGTTGGCGCATTTTACTAAGGTCAGTCTTTCGTTCTCGTCCTTCACGTATCTGCCCGGCATTGGTTTGCTCCATGGGTATTTGTGCATGGCAAAGAAAACTTACAATATCCTTATTCACCTGGTCATCCATCTGCTTAAATGCATTAAAGGCTTCAATCTTATAAATAACCAACGGATCTTTTTGTTCGTAACCTGCAGTTTGAACACTATGGCGTAAATCGTCCATGGCACGTAAATGTTCTTTCCAGGCATCATCTATTAATGCCAGGGTAATATTGCGTTCCAGGGCATCGTTTAATTCTCTTCCTTCGGTGGCCAGGTATTTATCTAAGTTGGCCAAAGCCTGTATGGCTTTTTTACCATCGGTAAATGGCACTGCTACATTTTCGATATGATTGCCTTGTTCTTTACGTATGTTTTTAATGATGGGCAATGTTTGGTTTATCATTGCCTGTGTTTTTTTACGATACTGAATCAATGCTTCATCATACAACCTGTTGGCAAGGCTGTTTACATCATCTTTATCTAATTCTTCGGTAGTTATGGAAGTTTCAATACCAAAATTTACAATGGTTGACAATTTAAACCCTTCGTGGTCATTTAATTCCTTAAATGAATTGATGAGTCCTACCGCTACTGAGTAAAATGAATTATCAAGATCGAGTGCCAGTCTTTCGCCAAACAAAGCATGGTTACGTTTTTTGTAAACCACGTTACGTTGTTTATTCATCACATCATCGTACTCCAATAATCTTTTTCGTATGCCAAAATTGTTTTCTTCTACTTTTTTCTGTGCCCGTTCAATTGATTTGGTGATCATACTATGTTGAATCACCTCTCCTTCTTTATAACCCATACGGTCCATCAGCCCGGCAATACGTTCACTACCAAACATACGCATCAAATCATCTTCAAGCGAAACAAAAAAGTTTGAGCTTCCGGGGTCGCCCTGGCGGCCGGCACGTCCACGTAACTGCCTGTCCACACGACGGCTTTCGTGCCGCTCTGTACCTAATATTGCTAACCCTCCTGCTTCTTTTACACCTTCACCCAATTTAATATCGGTACCCCTACCAGCCATATTGGTAGCAATGGTAACGGCGCCTGCCAAACCGGCTTCGGCAACTACCTGTGCTTCCTTACCATGTTGTTTTGCGTTTAAAACATTATGCGGAATATTTTTTTGTTTCAGCATCCTGGAAAGCAATTCACTCACTTCCACATTGGTGGTACCAACCAGGCATGGTCGGCCACTGTTTCGCAACTTTTCTATTTCATCAATAACAGCTTTATATTTTTCACGTTTTGTTTTATACACAAAATCCTGATCATCTTTTCTTATAACCTGTACGTTGGTAGGAATATTAACTACATCTAATTTATAAATACTCCAAAACTCGCCGGCTTCTGTTTCAGCAGTACCCGTCATACCGGCAAGTTTATGATACATACGAAAATAATTCTGCAATGTAACTGTAGCATAAGTTTGAGTTGATGCTTCAATCTTTACATTTTCTTTTGCTTCAATAGCCTGGTGCAAACCATCTGAATAACGGCGTCCTTCCATGATACGGCCAGTTTGCTCATCCACAATCTTTACTGCACCTTCCATCACAACATACTCCACATCTTTATCAAATAAGGTATAGGCTTTTAATAATTGTTGAACGGTATGAATACGATCGGCCTTTAATGCATAATCGCTGAGCAAGGTTTCCTTTTGCAATAATTTTTCATCGGGGTTAATATTGCTTTTTTCAATTTCGGCCAACCTTGTGGCAATATCGGGTAAAATAAAAAATTCAGGGTCTTCGCCACTGCGTGTAATTAATTGAATGCCCTGGTCGGTTAAATCAACCTGGTTATTTTTTTCATCAATATTAAAAAACAATTCTGCATCTACTTTGGGCATTTCTTTTTGCTGATCGGCCAGGTAATAGTTTTCGGCCTTTTGCATT
>DAOLYC010000454.1:0-2018 GCA_035425605.1 Ferruginibacter sp. | reverse complement strand
AAAGCTTTTGCATTTTTAATAAGATAAATTAATGCACACCTTGTATCTTCTATAGCTGCTGGTGCAGTTGCTTGTCCGGTTAATCTATATTCAATATTTGCTACTGCAAAACCTGCCTTAAAAAAAGTGCTGAAACCTGTTTGCGATGCTTTAACACCATGGTTCCATCCGCCGCCATGGATATTTATTACAACAGGTGTTGGTACATTATTTTTTGATGGAAGATATAAATCCATCTTGCCTTCCCATTCATTTACTTTTGTATATACAACATTTAATTGTGCTGTAAATCCGGCTGGTATTTCAACCGGTTTATAGGTAACAACCGAATCTGTTGCCTGTGCAAATGCAAAAGCAGAGATAAAACACAACACTATAACTATTAAAAATCTTTTCATTTTAATATCCTGGGTTTTGTGCAATTACTAATTGTGTGTTTGTATCAATTTCGTGCTGAGGTATGGGTAGCAACAAACGGTTGATTGTAACATTTGCCTGTAATTCGGCCAGACTTGGAGTTGGCGCCGTATAGGTTGAATAGTGAATTGCATACGTATGTGCAAAATGGTCTTTAATTGTTTGCTGTGCTGTAATGGTGGTAAGGGTTGTATTGTACCTAACCAGATCAAACCATCGTTGGTTTTCAAAAGCAAATTCCAGCCTGCGTTGATCAGCCAATTCCTTTTCAAATAAAGCAACAGTGTTTACTGTAATTGGTACTGGCCCTATACCTGCCCTAACTCTTACCTGGCTTATTAATCCAATACTTGCCGGAGAAAATCCCTGCGCTTCTGCCATCATTAGCAATACATCGGCATATCGTATAATTGGCCAGTCGCTTTCTCCATCGCCAGAAATAGTAACAGGAAAAAGATATTTTTTTACATACACAACAGCAGCAGGGCCGCTTCCATAAAAAGAAATATTAACTGCCCTTCTTGCATCGGTAGCAATTAATGAAGTATCCATTTCGGTTGTTGGTGCATTCCAGCCCAAACCAGATCCATTAATTACAACCGAACCGCTGTTTAATGGACCAAAATCGTTACCAAGACTGGATCCTAAACCCAATCCACCTGATTTATAACGGTCAGTAAAGAGTATTTCCGAATTCATTTCATTTGTAATGGAAAATACTGCTGCATAAGTTGGTTGCAAAGAAAAACCGCTGTTTGTAATTACATCCTGTAATTGCACTATCGCATCTGCTTTTCGGTTTTCGGTAAGATACACTTTACCCAACAGCGCTTTAGCAGCCCAGGCATTTGCTTTACCTACATTAGCTGCTGGTATTTGCGAAAACTTAGCATTGCTTAAAAATGATGAAGCGGTTGTTAGGTCTGTTTCTATCAATTTATAAATATCTGCTACAGGCGACCTGTTGATGGTTTTTGCTTCGGATGGAGTTACAGGTTGATATATCAGGAAAACGCCACCGAATAAACGAACCAAATTAAAATAATGATAGGCTCTTATAAACATTGCTTCGCCTGCAAATTGTTTTCTATCAACATCCGAAATAGGAATATTAGTATTAGCCAGGCTTATGCTTCCACTTGCAGGATCGTAACTTACGCCCAGTTTTTTTAAAACTACATTGCAGTTAAGTATGTTATTATATGTATCCAGCCAGTATTTGTAAATACCGGCATTGGTTGTGGCAGGAATGAATTGATCCAGATCGCTCAAATCCCTGTTAAAAGAGTTTGTACTTCCTGTAACACCCTGCCATGAATTATCAGTTCGTAATTCTGTTAGTTGCCACTCCCGGTATTGTGGATTGTGCAAGCCATTGTAACAACCTAAAATACCGGCCTGCACTTCGGCATAATTACTGTAAAAAGTTGCAGTATTAATATTCGACTCGGGATAGAGGTCAATTGTTTTTTTGCAAGAACAAAATACCAGGCAAAAAATGCTGATGAATAAAAATTGAATGTATTTCATAATAAAAATATTATCGGTTTAAAAATTTATATCAATACATTTATTTTAATAAATTTTTATTTTATTATATT
>DAOLYC010000453.1:0-2024 GCA_035425605.1 Ferruginibacter sp. | reverse complement strand
AAAGAATTAGAAAAAAAACACGAAACCTGGGAAAAAGTGCTTAGCGCCATAGACAAAGCTTTTGATCCTTTTAAAAAATTATTAAAACGGAATATTACCCGTGAAGACATCATCAAACTTACCGAAAAACCAGTACGGCGTATTTACAAACTTGATATTGAAGAACTGAATGACCAAATAAAAAACCTGGAAGCTGAAATTAAACAGGTGAAACATGACCTGGCAAACCTTGTTGATTTTGCTGTTGCTTATTACGAAAACCTGCTTAAGAAATATGGCAAAGGCAGAGAGCGCAAAACTGAAATTAAACAGTTTGATGTGATAAAAGCAAAAACGGTTGCCATAGCTAATATCAAACTATATGCAAACTTTGCCGATGGTTTTATTGGTACTGGATTAAAGAAAGATGAACTGGTTGCTGAAGTTTCTGACCTGGATGATATAATAGCTTTTACAAAAGGCGGCATCATGAAGGTTGTAAAAGTTTCAGAGAAAGTGTTTATAGGGAAAGATATTTTGCACGTGGCCGTTTTTATGAAAACCGATGACCGCACTACATACAATATGATTTATGTAGATGGAAAATCTGGCGTTAGCTATGCCAAACGCTTTAATGTTACAGGTGTTACCAGAGATAAAGAATACGACCTAACAAAAGGCGCAGATAAGAGCCGTGTTCATTATTTTTCTGCCAATGCAAATGGCGAAGCCGAAGTGGTTAAAATTATTTTGAGTCCAAACTGCAGCGCCAGGAACAAAGAATTTGATTTTTATTTTGAAGAACAGGATATAAAGGGCAGGGGAAGTATTGGAAACCAGGTAACCAAATACCCAATAAAATCTGTTAAGTTTAAAGAGGCAGGTAACTCTACATTGGATGCAAAAAAACTATGGTTCGATAATAAATTCGGCCGTTTAAATACAGAAGAAAAAGGCAATTTCCTGGGTAAGTTTGAAGCCCAGGACAGGTTGCTGGTGATTTATACCGATGGTAACTATGAAATAACCGACCAGGAACTTACACAGCGTTTTGAAACCGATAAAGTTTTACTCATCGAAAAATTTGATACAGAAAAAATAATAACGGCAGTTTATTTCGATAAGGAAAAAGTACAGTACAGTGTTAAACGATTTAAGATAGAAACTTCTACTTTACACAATAAATTTTTCTTTATTAAAGAAGGCGATGGTAATTACCTGGAAGCAGTAACGACAGAGCCGGAACCTTTACTTGCTATGCAGAGTGGGCGGGGAGCACAGGTTCGCAAAGCAAAAATTAAAATAACAAAAGTGGTAGATGTTATGGGGTGGAAAGCTTTGGGAAATAAACTGGCAGATTATAATAAGTCAATTGAAATGGAATGGATACAAAACATTTCGAACAATCCGCAAACTGAATTGTTTGAATAAAAAGATAAATAATGAATATGCGTTTTAAACTACTAACAATAATATTGCTTATATCATACAGTTCATTTGCAATTGATAGTGCTTATAGTATAAAAAAAGAAATAATTTATGGCCGCAAAGATGGTATGGCATTAACCATGCTGATGTTGAAACCCATTGCAAAATCAAATGGAAAAGCAATCATCAGCGTATTAAATGGTAACTGGATATCATCACCCAGGATGATGGATGCTTTTTTAACCAAATCAAATATATATCTTGATGCAGGCTATACATTGTTTGGTGTAATGCTGAGTTCGCAGCCACAATATACCATTCCCGATGAAATTAAAGATTTAAAAAGAGCAGTTCGTTTTGTTAGATACAATGCAAAAGCCTATGGTATTGATGCCGATCATATAGGCATTACCGGTTCATCGGCCGGAGGGCATCTATCATTGATGATTGCAACATCTGATGATGATAAGAATTTAAAATCAAATGATCCTGTAGATAAGGTATCGGCCAGGGTTCAGGCTGTAGCTGTTTTTTATCCACCCACAGATTTTATTAACTATGGCGGTCCTAATACTTCGGGTAAAATAAACCAGGCAGGATTAGTATTTGCAAAAGTA
>DAOLYC010000452.1:0-2036 GCA_035425605.1 Ferruginibacter sp. | reverse complement strand
TTTTAACTTCTTCCGGCGCAGGAAATTTTATTTTGGCCTTAAGTTGCAATGCATCCGTTTCGCCGTAATTATATAGCAATACGGCATAAGAGCGCTTCCCATCCCTTCCTGCCCTTCCTGCTTCCTGGTAATAATTTTCAATACAATCCGGCACATCATAATGTACCACTACTCGTACATCAGGTTTATCTATTCCCATTCCAAATGCATTGGTGCAAACCATAATGCGTATTTTGTTTTTTATCCATTGCTCCTGTTTTTTATTGCGCTCTTCATTGCTGAGGCCGGCATGATAAAAATCTGCCGAAAGTTTGTGCATGTGCAGCATTTCGGCAATTTGTTGTGTTTGTTTCCTGCTTTTACAATATACCAAAGCGCTGCCTGATGTGTTATTGATTATTTCCAGCAATTTGGTTTGCTTGGCTGTGGGGTTAAAAACACTGTACGATAAATTGGGCCGTTCAAAAGATTGTTGAAATTTTTTATAATTTTTGGAGAAGAGTAGTTGCTCACAAATATCAAGTTGCACTTTTGCAGTGGCAGATGCAGTTAGGGCAATAATGGGAACGCTGGGCAGCTCTTCTCTTATAGTGGCAATGCGTAAATACGAAGGCCTGAAATCGTAACCCCATTGAGAAATGCAATGCGCTTCATCCACTACAATTAAGGCTGGTTTTATTGCCGGTAAAAATTCTTTAAAAAGTTGGGTTTGCAGCCTTTCTGGCGACAAGTATAAAAATTTATAATTTCCATAGGCTGCATTTTGCAAGGTTTTTTTTATTTCGGTAAAATGCATACCGGAGTAAATGGCCAAAGTATTAATGCCTTTACGCTGAAGGGTTTCTACCTGGTCTTTAATTAAAGCAATAAGCGGGCTTATTACCAGGCAAATGCCTTCCATTGCCATTGCCGGTACCTGGAAGCAAATAGATTTGCCACCACCTGTAGGCATCAGCGCCAGTGCATCTTTTTTTTGCAGTACGGCTTCAATAATCTCCTGCTGCAGCGGCCTGAAACTACTGAAACCCCAGTATTTTTTTAATATGAAATGAATATCCTGCACGAATTTAAAATTACAGGAAAGAAAGCCAAATTTGGAAACAAGTTTTTTCCTCCGCCGTGGTACCTGTACGCACAAACCAAAATTTGTTTGTGCTATACGGGGTCATGCCTGGTACAATACTACATACTATTTATATGCTTAAACCGCTTTTGCCTTCTGCTTTTTGTGTGTCACGTATCAAGGCGAAGGATACGATACATGTTGTAATCATCCTCATGACCATGGAATATGTTAGAAGTATAAATTCAATATCTCTTTATTGTTCAATTTCAATATGAATACCAATATTAGAAATTAAGTAAGGTTTTGTAAGTTAGCATTTTCTAAAATAAAAAGTTTTTAAAATATTGTTTACCTGTGACCCAAGATTAATCACATTTGAATTTCTCTCTTTTTCAATATCAAATGATTCAATGAATAAAGGTATAATAACACTAGTTTTTTTTAAAACTATTTTATCCCACTTATAAATATTATTTTCAAAAAATAATTATAATAAGAATTTAGTCAAATTTTTTTCATCTCCTCCACGAATCAAAGAAAAAATTTTCTGCTTTTTTTGCTATAAATCAACCTCTACTTTTTCTATTCCCCTTATTTTTTTAAAAGATTTTAATATTTGTTTTATTATTCTTGTTCCGGCAGATCCGGTATCAATACTTGCCGTTAAAACTGGCTCTTCATAAAATATCCTGCAATTATGCACAACGCCATTTTTTCTATTTAGCGCTTCGGATTTTTCATTGTAAGCCTCAATAGTTTCTGATATAACCTGCTCAATTTCTTCTTTGTTCCCGGTAAAATGAATACGTAATACTGTGTCAACTCCAAATCCAAAAACTTTTAATTCAAAAGGCAAATCAGCTATCTGAAAAGGATGAGATTTTTTTTTCGGTAGCTACCTGTTTCCAGTATTCATCGGGTTTTAGGCCTTCTATCCAACACTCAAGGTCTTCTTCATCAAAATCTTCAT
>DAOLYC010000451.1:0-2061 GCA_035425605.1 Ferruginibacter sp. | reverse complement strand
TAGGTCTATCGAAAACTTAAAAGCAGTGTCTGTTAAAACAATATAGTCTTTGGTTAGCGCTGTTTGGTGCATACACTCTGCAATTTGCAATGCCTGCCCCAATTGATCGGTAAGCACCCATTTTTCTATCAGATCGGTTCCCTTCCACCTCATTAACCAAACACTGGTTTGTTTTTTTGTTTCATCCACTACTTTATTTTTTTCTTTACCTCCCACAAAATGATCAAGGTTTTCAAAAAAATCTTTTAACCTATCTTGAATTTTATCGCTGTCTTGTTCATCTTCCATTTCCTTACACAGTGATAAAAGTTTTGTTTTGTATTTTTCAGGATTTTTCTGCAGATAAAATATGGATTGAGGTGTGCTTATAAATGATTTAGCTTTTGACATTCGGGTATAATTCACAGTAAAAACTTCTTCGGTATTTGGGTCAAAGCTAGGGTGGGCAGTAGTTTGTACTATTGGAAATGGCCAGGGTAAAAACCCCGGTGTACCGGGCACCCAGTCGGTATTTTGGCCAACCGGTGTTTGTAAAACAAGGTTTACCGGGTCGGTAATAAAAGGACGGCCAACATCATAGCTGGCTAATAAAAAAGTATTGGCATTGCCAAATTTAACAGGTGTTACCGCAGTGTTAGGTTCATTACGGGCACCTAACAACAGGCTCATTCTTGAAATGCCGAAATTGCTAAATCCCAAAGTTTCATAATCTTTAGTTCCGTTTCTTGAATTATAATCTGCAAAATAACAAGGGGTTTTCATTAACCTTGTTTTTATATCCGGATATTGTGTGCCATTAAAATTTACAGATAATAACATTCCATCTCCATTCATAATAGGTGTGCCATATTCCTTATTATATTTTCCATTTGAATCAAATTCGGGAAAAGGTAAACCTTTGCTATTAACTGTTCCAACAGGGTACATTACATAAAACACGCCGTTCATATCGTTTGGGAGTTCACCTTCAAAAACCTGTAGTTGCCCATCATTTTCTGTTTGAGTTGTATATAAAAAAGTATCAGCTACAGGTGGTTGAATAATGGCCGGAGGTAACTTGTTGTTACCGGTTAAATAATTCCATATATTTTTTAGTAAAGCTTTTAGGTAGCTCCATATTTTTTTCAACATGCCTGATGAGTTTATTAGAGTAAACTATTGTTTATAAGGTATAGATAAAAACTATAAAAAAAAATTAGCCCTTGGTTTCAATTAAACCTGTTCAGTAAGCAAAAGTTACCGTATTTAAAAACAGTATTCATTCAGTCGTCAGGGGGAAGGATTTTTAAGAAAAAAATTGGCCAAAATGCCAGAGAATTCCGGATGGGTCATGTAAAAAACATTCTTTGCCCCAATGATAAGTTTTAACTGGAACTAATTTTATATCCTTATATTTTTCAGCCAGGTTTAAAGTTAAAAGTTCGTTCCAGGTTATTTCAACATCTTCAACTTCTAAAAATATCATTGTATTATTAATCCAATCTTTAACGTATGCATCTTGCAGATAAAAAGCAAAATTTTCGGACTTAAATACCGACAGGCCCTTGCTTAAAACAGTTTCATCAAAACCAAGGTTACAATAAAAATTTCTTGATAACTCAAAGTTTTTAGCGCCAATGAATGGTCTTATTGATTTTGTTTTAAAAGCCAACATAGTTAATAATTACATCAGTTAAAGTTAAGCTCTTGTTATCACTTATTTTAATGATTTTTTTGTATAAAATATTTTCCATTTCTCAATTATATAATGTTAACAATGGCCAACGTACTTAAACTCAATTGTACTTCCTAACTTTGCCTGAATAGTTTATTTTTTAAAAACATAAATAAAAAAAAGATGCGCCAATTTTTTACAGTGGCTATGTTATTTGTAAGTGTTACAATATCTGCACAAAGTAAAGACCACAAACCACCGCAATACAATATTAATAGCGTTATATGGATGCAACAAAGCGGCGAATACAGGGCATTGTGCTACCAGGCATTTAGCCTGGCCCGATTAAGGTTAGAAGAAATTTTGCGAACAAATAAAGACAGCATGCCACTGGCAATTATTGCCGA
>DAOLYC010000450.1:0-2081 GCA_035425605.1 Ferruginibacter sp. | reverse complement strand
GGTTGATGGCATCATCGTATCTATGGCAAAAGAGAAAAATGATTATAAACATTTTGTAAAAGCCAGGCAGGCCAACATGCCAATTGTTTTTTTCGACAGGGCAAATGATGATTTAAGTATTGATTCGGTTTTGATAGATGATTTTAAAGGCGGCTATATTGCCACAACACATCTGATTGAACAGGGATACAAACGTATTGCACACATTACCGGGCCTAAACATTTAAAAATATTTAAAGCCAGGCTTGATGGTTACAAAAAAGCATTGCAAAGCAAAGGTTTAAAATTTAACCCTACATATATTTTTGAAGGGGATGTATCTATAGATGCCGGAAGAAATGCCATTCAATATTTTTTAAAATTGGCCAATCCGCCAGATGCCGTTTTTGCAGTAGAAGATTTTACAGCTTTAGGTGTCATCAAAGAGTTAAAGCTTAACAAAATAGCTATACCACAAGAATTTGGTGTTATAGGATTTGCCAATGAAAATTTTGGAGAGCATATCAGCCCTTCTTTATCAACCATTGATCAGCAAACTGTAAATATGGGCATTGAAGCCTTTTCATTAATAGTAAAATTGATTGAACAAAAAAGTAATAAAAACAATATTGTTCAAAAAGAAATATTAGAGCCTATACCGGTTTTTAGAACCTCATCTTTAAAAACTGTTCATCATCCATGAAAACCAATTTTTTTATACCATTTTTTACCAAACAATTTATTTTGCCTGTAATAATAGCATTTTTATTTACAGCATTTAGTTGTAGCAAATCAGGTTCTGCACCAAAAACTATTTTACCACCTACGCCAACTGTATTTTTTGCAAAAGGTGCAGATGTAAGCTGGCTTACCGAAATGGAAAATACTGGAATAAAATTTTATAACAGCAGTGCTGTACAAACAGAATGTATGCAGTTGTTAAAAAATGAAAATATCAATTCAATAAGATTGAGAGTTTGGGTAAACCCCATTGCTGGCTGGAACAATACTGCCGATGTAATTACCAAAGCACTGCGGGCAAAAAACCTGGGTATGAAAATAATGATAGATTTTCATTACAGCGATAGTTGGGCCGATCCTTCTCAACAAACAAAACCTGCAGCTTGGGCAACACAAGATGTAGCTACTTTGCAAACATCTGTTTACAACCACACCCTTGCCGTTATGAATGCATTAAAAGCAAAAGGTATTACGCCAGAATGGGTGCAGATTGGCAATGAAACAAACGATGGAATGCTTTGGCCCCAAGGTAAGGCTTCAACCAACATGGCCAATTATGCAAAATTTTTTATTGCTGGCTACCAGGCTGTTAAATCTGCAAGTGCTACTACAAAAGTTATTGTACATCTTTCTAATGGATATGACAATGCATTATACAGATGGAATTTAGATGGATTAAAAGCAAACGGAGCTAGCTGGGATGTGATTGGCATGTCATTATATCCTACTGCGGCTAATTGGAATACTTTGAACAACGAATGCCTTACCAATATGAGCGATATGGTTGCAAGATATGGATCGGAAATAATGATTTGCGAAATAGGAATGAGTTGGGATCAATCTACTGCCTGTAACGCTTTTATTACCGACCTTATAAACAAGGTAAGTTTATTAGGCAATAATAAAGGACTTGGCATTTTTTACTGGGAGCCCGAGGCATATAATAATTGGCAAGGGTACTCGTTAGGCGCTTTTGACAATGCTGGTAAACCCACATCAGCCTTACATGCATTTTACTGATTTAGTAATTATTGATTTATGATATTCAGAATATAAAGTATCTTCAAAAAAGAATTATGATTAAAAAGATAACTGCATTTTTTATTGAAAAATTTTCGGTACAGCCTAAAGTATTTCGTTCTCCTGGACGAATAAATATTATAGGAGAACATACCGATTACAATGATGGCTTTGTATTACCTGCTGCTATAGATAAAAATATTTATGTGGCAATTTCTAAAAGACAAGACACCCAGGTACATTTATTTGCTTGCGATTTTAATGAACATTTTACAACTGATTTAAACCAGGTAAAACCAGTTAATACACAATGGCCCAATTACATACTTGGCGTAGTGGAT
>DAOLYC010000449.1:0-2085 GCA_035425605.1 Ferruginibacter sp. | reverse complement strand
AATAAAATTGTAAATATCACACGCCAGGAAATTTTATTAAATCAAAAATTTGCAAATGGCGGTAAAGAACAAACCCAAAGATGGTCTACCCCTGGCCAGGTAACCGATGTGCCAAAATTATGGTACGCTCAGGATGCGGTAATAAACCAAAATGGTGAAGCCATATCAAGGTTTGTTGAATCTGGAAATTTCTTAAAACTGCAAAACATTACGTTGAGTTATGATTTTGGAAGCAAAAAAGTACAGGCATTAACCAATAACACCATTAAAAGCGCAAGGTTTTATATTCAGGCACAAAATGTTTATGCCTGGACTAAATACCGTGGCATAGACCCAGAAGCATATAGTGAAGATGGACAAGATAACAGTGTATCACCACAGGTTAGAAATATATCAATGGGGGTTAATATTGGTTTTTAAGTGTTCAAAATTATTAAAATCTGAAATTTTTTAAAATGAAAAGAATATATCTTATAATAACAATTGCTTTTGGGCTTTTGTTTTTCAGTTGTTCAAAACAAATTGAGTTAACACCTTACGAATCTTTGGCAAGTTCTACAGCTTTCCTTACGCCTGATAGGTGTTTATTGGTTCTTAATGGTGTTTATGATGCAGCACAAAGCGGTGTTTATGATCCATTAAACGGAGGCGCTAATTCTGTAAGAGGTTATCCTTTTGGCGCTGCTGCAGTAGCCCAGGAAGAAATGCGTGGCGAAGACATGGTAAATGTAGCCACATTCTATGCTTTAACTTATCAAAGCACAATCACTCCCTTATCGCCAAATAATGTAAATATGTGGAAAGAGCTTTACGCTCTTATAAATAAAGCAAATATTGCCATTGCCGGGTTTACCGGAGCAGGTGCAAGTGGGGTGCTTACCCCAACAGTATCGGCAGATTATATAGCACAATGCCGTTTTTTACGAGCTATGGCACACCATGAATTATTATTACATTTTGCAAAACCTTATGCTGATAATAGTGGGGCATCATTAGGTGTTCCATATCGTGATTTTGCTATTGAATCACAAGCTTCTGTTGAATTGGCTAAAACAATGCCAAGAGAATCTGTGGCCGATTGTTATACCAAAATGCTGGCAGATCTTGATTTTGCAGAATCAAATATAAGCAACGGAACTGCAGGAAACAGCGTTTCTACATACTATGCAACAAAGGCTGCCGTAATTACTTTAAAAATGAGAATTAAACTCCATAAAGGAGATTGGCCTGCTGTAATTACGGAAGGTAATAAATTAATTCCAGCAACAATTAATCCTCAAAACTGGACTTCAGTTGTTTCACCTATCGGTGGATGGCAATTAACTAGTACCGTTGACGGGCCTTTTACAAACAATGCATCTAAAGAAAGTATTTTTTCTATTAAAAATGATGCATTAGATAACCCAGGTACAAACGCAACTTTAGCAAGGATGTTTACACCGAGTGTAACAGGCGCTGGAAGAGGTTTGTGTTCAATAAGCCCAATACTTTGGAACATGCCGGAGTTTACATGTACTGATAAAAGAAGAACATTATTATTTACCAACGGCAATGACAATACTAACAACCAAAATAAATTTACTACTAAGTATAAAGACGCTGCCAACCAAAGCGATTGGACTCCGTATATACGTTATGCTGAAGTATTATTAATGCAAGCAGAAGCCGAAGCTCGTAATAGCGCTACTGTATCGCAAAGAGCAATTGATTTGGTAAATACAGTAAGAAACAGGGCATTATTAACACCTTTAACAGACGCATATACACTTGCTTCTTTTGCTGATAAAAATGAACTAATCAATGCAATTTTAAAAGAAAGAAGAATTGAATTTTCTGCCGAAGGAAAACGTTGGGCCGATATTCATAGGTTAGTTTTAGACCCTGTTTTTGGAACAGGAGGCGTACCGGCAAAAATGGTAAATGGTTTTAATAATTTATCAGCATTTGTTTGTAGCGGCCCTTTACCAGCTACTGGTGTAGCAGCCATTCCTTATAGCGATTATCGCTTTTTATGGCCAATACCACAACAGGAAAGAATTACAAACCCAATTGTGGAACAAAACCCAGGATATTAATTTATAAAAC
>DAOLYC010000448.1:0-2087 GCA_035425605.1 Ferruginibacter sp. | reverse complement strand
AGGTAAAAACTTCGACAGCATTTGCTGTGTCATGTTTACCTCTTTTTCTTCCATCATTATATTATTCGTGCTCATTTCCATTTTCGTCTCCGGTCAAATTATTTAATTACTCTGTCTAAAACAAGTACAAGTATTGAAATACCGCTTAAAACAACCGGTATTATCTGTTGTGTTCTGTCGGTAGTAGCTATTTTTGCTTTATTAGGCTCCACATAAACAACATCATTTGGCTTTAAATAGTAATAAGGCGAACCTAAAAAGTCTGCCGAATTAATATCTAAATGCCTTGTTATTCTTTTTCCATCCTCCTCACGTATTAAAAGAATATTATCCCTTTTACCGTAAATCGTAAGATCACCAGCCAGCCCCAGCGCCTTTATCAATGATATCTGTTCGCTGGGAACATTAATTACAGTCGGTGTAGTAACCTCTCCTAAAACAGTAACTTCAAAATTCAACTGCCTTATTTCCACTATTGGATTAAGGAGCTCCTTTTTTTCTAAAATAATATTCGTGATACTTTCAGTTAGCTGTTTTTTTGTAAGGCCTGCTGCTGCTACATTACCGAGTTTTGGCAACTGAATATTCCCATCACCATTTACCAAATATCCCTTCACATCATTATCAGATCTGTTATACTCAACATCTGCTGTTGGGCTAAGGCTGCTTATTGTAATATTTAATATATCATTCTTTTGAATAGGGGCTTCAATAGTTCCAAGAACTGCCCTAAAAGCAGAATCCTGGGCATTTTCAAAATAAGCAATTTTTTTTGTAGAAGTACAGGATAAGCAATGGAACAGTGATATAAAAATAAGTACAACAATAAACCTGCTGGCCATAATCATTTATTATAGGTTACACAATTAAAAAAATCATACAATTTTGGGAAGCCTTTGGATAGGATAGAGAGGTAAGGAGAGTTAAAATAGAAAATAACTCATAATTTCTTTTAACCAATTCCAACGTAAAAATACTATTTATAATATAATTTCCAAATTAAACTTAGATTATTTTAAAGTAACCGGAATCATTTTCAGTATAAAAACTATTTCCCACAGGTTTAAAAAAAAAAAATTAAATAAAATATTATTAAATAATTGAATTTGAATTGTTGTTAATTGTTAGGAAACCGGGATATATTATAAAAGGCCTCCGGCAATTGCCGGAGGCCTTTTATAACTAAAGTCTTTGTTCTTTATACTTTTGTTTTACTTTCAACTTCAATATTTCCGTCACTGAAGCATTTCAACTTAATAAGCTGGTTCTTACTTTTTATTGTAATATAATACCTGGTAAGTCCTTCATAAGTCAGTTCAATGGCGTTTTTTTCCAATTCGCAGCCTTCATACCTGTCTGTTATTGCCATTGAAATACTTAAAGGCATCTGCTCAGCAGAAATTTTTCGTGAGGTACCCAGTAATTCCCCCGCTTCATTGTAAGCAGCATCTACTTTTGTGTTATTCAGGGTAAATGATGCAAAATAAAAATCATTCGATTTTTCCCAGCTTACCAGGCTGGCTTTAGAAAAATCATTTGCAAATGCAGCTTTTACTTTGGGAGTCGCTGTTTCTGGTCCCCCAAGGGCAAATGTACTGCTGGCAAACAGCATTACGATTGCTGTTAAAACGGTTTTGATCTTTTTCATAACTATACTTTTTTTTTGTTTAGAATAACTGCCTCATGACTGGCAGCTTTAATTACATACAAAAGTATTAATTGAACAAAGCAGGCAAACGCAAAACTTTACCCCGAACGTTAAAGAAAGTTAATAAGGGGACAGGCGGTAGCAACCTTATTAAAAATGTGGGTAAGAAAACCTGCCAGATACAGTACAGGCAGGCGTTTGTAATTTTTTCTTAACGAAAATATAAAAAATGATTTCGTACTGTTAAATTGTGAATACGGTATTAACATTTTATTCTTACTATAAAGAAAGGGTTTACGGTATGGCTTTTCAAAACTGGTTATCTTTATATCCGAATTATGAATTATCTGGCTCATGCATATCTTTCGTTTCAGCAACCTGAAATTTTAGCGGGTAATATGATAAGTGACTATATAAAAGGCAAAAAACAGTTTGATTA
>DAOLYC010000447.1:0-2108 GCA_035425605.1 Ferruginibacter sp. | reverse complement strand
TGGCCGATTTTTTTAACTGGCCGTCTTTTGCATCTACATAATAATGTCCCTGTGGTTTGCCGGTAATGCCATATACTTCATGCAAGCCGGTGTTAAACCATTGTGGACTGTTAGGCACGCATGCCTGGTTTAAAATTGAATACAGCAACTCATCATAAAAAATCTGTGCATCATTTGCTGTTGCAAAGTAATCATATCGTTCACCCCAAACACGCCAGCAATGTGCCATACGATGTGCAACCTGTTTTACTGTTGTTTCCCTTCCGGTTGTTCCGTCTTCTTTTGGTACCCCCGCTTTTCTAAAATATTTTTGTGCTAAAATATCGGTAGCAATCTGGCTCCACTGTTTTGGAACTTCTACATTATCCATTTGGAAAACAATTTCGCCAGTTGGATTTTTAATTACTGAAGTTCGGTAGTCGTACTCGAACATATCAAATGGACTAACGCCATCTTTAGTAAACTGCCGGCTAAACCGGAGTCCTTTTTCTGCTTGTGGTTTCTTTGACATAATATAAAAACGGCTTATAAAGTTGGGTTAAGTAATTGTTAAGCAAACGAAAATATTTGTATTGCATGAAGAAACAAACCTTTAAATATTAACAGGTGTGGAAAAAAACGGTGGATAATTTTGAAGAGCCAAACGGGTATTGCCTTTGCTAACTTTTCCCCAAATAAAATACAAAATGTTTGTTTTAATTCTTGGAAATTTCACTAATACTTCAATAGGCTGATTTTACTGCATTCTTTATTTTATACAACAAAATTGGGGAGTAAAATATTGTTTGCTGTGAAAATTAATTCAAATTAGGGTAGGTATATTTTTTAAATGAATAACAAAAATTTTGATGAAGGTTATACGTCATTGGTTTACATTATCTATAATTAATCGTTTATGCGTACTTTAAAGAATTGAATTACTCATTTGTAAGAAGTAGCTTTATAAAAAATATTTGATGGCAAAAAAAAGAAGTTATTTACTTATTGCTGTTATTTGTATAGTTATTACTTTAATCATTTACAGCACCGGAAAAAAAATCAGCAACCAGTTGATTCATTTTAATACCATTTGTAATTAACGCCAAGTTTTAATTTGCAGATTACAGTATAAAATAATTTTAAACAAAATGAAAGCAGTAATACAAAGAGTGTTGCAATCTTCTGTAACTATTGACAGCATTGTATTTGCTGAAATTAAGAACGGGCTGTTGATATTAATTGGTATTGAAGATGCCGATAACGATGAAGACATAATATGGCTTAGTAACAAAATAGTTAACCTTAGGATATTTGATGATGATAACAAAGTACCCAACATTAGTGTAAAAGAAATAGATGGAGATATTTTATTGGTAAGCCAGTTTACTTTACAAGCTTCCACTAAAAAAGGAAATCGTCCATCATATATTAAAGCAAGCAAACCCGATGTTGCCATTCCATTGTATAAAAAAATGATTGCACAGTTACAAATTGATTTGGGTAAGCAAGTTTTTACGGGAGAGTTAGGTGCCGATATGAAAGTGCAATTATTAAATGATGGCCCTGTAACCATTGTGATTGATACTAAGAATAAAGAGTAGTTTTATACCACTAATAATTACTTAAATAGTACAATAAAAAATGATGACTATACAACAAGCGCAAACCGATGTTGACCAATGGATAAAAACAGTTGGTGTGAAATATTTTAGTGAGCTAACCAATTTGGGTATTTTAATGGAAGAAGTTGGTGAATTAAGCAGGCTGCTAGTAAGAAAATATGGCGACCAGTCATTTAAAGAATCCGACAAAGGAAAAGATATAGCTGATGAAATGGCTGATGTGTTGTGGGTGCTGATATGCCTGGCCAATCAAACCGGAGTTGACCTGGCCGATGCATTGAAAAAAAATTTTGAAAAGAAGAATTTAAGAGATAGCGAAAGGCACCAGCAAAACGAAAAACTTAAATAACCATTTTAAAGCAGTTGTTTATTACCCAGCTTTAAAAATAGTTGCCAATATTGCCTAAATTTGCGCCCTATGACAAATGATACAAACAATTTTGTTGAACTGATCTCCCATTGCAAGGAATACGGTTATATTTTTCAATCTTCAGAAATTTATGATGG
>DAOLYC010000446.1:0-2116 GCA_035425605.1 Ferruginibacter sp. | reverse complement strand
ATACATTGAAAAAGAAAAAAGGCAAAGAAGCCACAGTTGATGATAATCCTTACAAGTCAATAACCCGTTGGTTTGATGCAGGCAATACATTGAATGTATTTTTTGAAACAAAAGATGATGATAAAGTGCAATTACTATACAAAGTAGATGGACTGCATGCATTGGTGAAGAAATATTTTAAACAGGCTAATGAAAATGAAAACGCTTTGCTGATGGAATTTGTTTTACATGGATTGGCTGCCCATTCGCTCATCAGCAAAAAAGTGATGGAAGGAAAGATTGAATTTAAAGACCTTATGGGAAGTATGCTGAATATTGGTACACAGCATTATACTGAAGAGGATTTTAATGAGGAAGACTTTAATTAAAATCAAGTACTTTATTTAATGATAAAAAAAAATGCACACAGTAATATACCGGTGCAATTTTTTTTTGAGATACATTAAACAATCAAAACTATGCTACATACAAAATTTGTTAAAACTGATCAATATCTTGCCATGGCGTGCTTGTATCATTTATAAATGGCCAAATCAAACCGTCGAGTGCATCACTAAAACCCGAAGAATTATTTCTTGAATTACATAAAACTACCCAACAAAAACCCGAGTTAGACCTGATAATTTCTGTAGCTGTACCCGGTAAGCTTCTTGTATGCCACCAATGATTGGCGCTGTTAACACCCCAACCGCAAGCATAGTTTGATGATGGAACCGATCTTGTGGTCATTAAAGAAATAGTAGAAGGCTGCAAGATATCAGCCTTGCCCGGGAAACCATCAACCTTTACCATAAACCGGGCTAAATCAGTTGCACTTGCCAGCCAGCCTCCATGCGAATCCATACGGGTGATATTATATAAATAAGGATTGTCGCCATTTTGGCCATTATAAATAACTTCATTTGGTTTTCTGTCGGCAAGTGTATTACCAGACATTAACATTGTACTAATACCACAAGGTGTTAATACTTCATCCTTAATAAACTGTTCGTAACTTTTACCCGAAAGTTTTTCAATAACCCTGCCTAATATACAATAACCAAAATTAGAATAGCTGTAAATACCTCTTGTTGTAACCGCATTATAGTTATCCAAAGTCCAGCTAATTAATTGGCTGTGATTCATGGCAGGTTGTTGAAACATGGGATCGCTGCCATTATTGGGCCATGCATTTGTTGTGTGATGTAGCAGGTTCCGTATTGTAACATTACTTACATCGCCAAGCTTTGTTGATGGAAAATCATTTCCCAAAATACTTCCCGGGCCAAAAACTTTTGAGTCTAAAGTAAGTTTTCCTGCTTCTACAAGTTTCATTATACCAACGCCGGTTATTGGTTTAGATACGCTGGCAATCCTGAATAAACTGCTATTTGTTATTGCAGTATTATCTGTACCGCTCATTTTTCCATAAGATTTTACATACACCAGTTTATCATCTTTTGTAATGGCAAGAGAAACACCGGGAATAGCATAGGTATTCATAAATGCCAGTACGGCGTTATCTATTGCCGGAATATCATTTTGCCCACCAGGCGTTGGGTTTTCATCAGAACTTTTTTTACAACCGGCAATCAATAAAACTGCCATTGTAAATAATAACATAGATGTTTTCATAATTGTTTTTTTAATAGTTGATGATTTTGTTTACTAATCCAGGTTAAACTTCTTTTAATGCGTATCAAAATAATAGTAACTGGATAGGGTATCAAATAATCCAAATGGATAATAATTGTTAAAAAGAAAATAAACTGTTATCCAGTTTTAAACTGCATTAATGAATTTTATTCTCCAGGTAAATTGCATGCTAAAAAAAATGCACAGATTGTGTTTAATAGTAAAACACTTATGAAATAGGTAAGACTAAAATTTTATTATACTATATTAACTTCCCTTTCAAGCTGCACATCAAATCTTCTCTTCACAGATTGTAGGATTTCTTCACTAAGATTAAATATTTCTTCACCTGTTGCGTTTCCGTAATTAACCAGTACCAGTGCTTGTTTTTCATGGCAACCTGCATCGCCTTTGCGATAACCTTTCCATCCACATTGTTCAATTAGCCAACCAGCGGCAAGTTTTACATTTCCATTTGGTAAATTATAGCCTACAACACCAG
>DAOLYC010000445.1:0-2130 GCA_035425605.1 Ferruginibacter sp. | reverse complement strand
GCCGATACTACCTGGCTTGACTTACCGGTTTTACAATCAACCAGGCTATCCTTACCATTTATGTTTATGATGAAATGCGAATCATCAACCCATTTTTTAAAAACAGGCAACGATTGTGTAATACCTTTAAAATTGTTTTTAAAATACTGATCATTGGTAAGTTCCTTTTTTTGGGCAATTGCCGAATGGCTGATAATAACGGTTGCTAAAAATGCAAAAACATATCTCATTGATTTTATCATTTTATATTGTTTTTAATAAGGCGGTAAGATAACTTTTTTAAAAAAGAAATGCAGCTGGAAATTGATGAATGGATTATTTGTTCAAAGCACTGTCTTCGTCCAATGCATATATACCTCTGCCATAAGTGGCTATCACCAACTGGTTAGCTTGCTTATTTATTGATGGATGAATGAACATATCCTGTACAGAAACAGATGCAGGCAGGTTATTGTTAAGCGGCACCCATTTTTTCCCGGCATCATGGCTTATATAAACACCCATGTCGGTTCCGCAATACAAAATGTTTTTATCTGTAAGTCCTTCTCTTATCACATTTACAGGCGATGCAGGTAAATTGCCGCTGATGCTTTTCCATGTTTTGCCCATATCGGCCGATACAAAAATATAGGGTGTGATATTGTCTTCCCTTCGGTCGTTTAATGTAACATAAATTGTAGATGTATTAAATTTTGATGCAACCAATCTTGATACATGTGCATTAGCCGGTAAACCTTTAGTAATTTCAATCCAGTGGCCCCCATCATCATGGCTAATCCAAACTCTGCCGTCATCAGTGCCTACATACAACAATCCTTTTTTAAAAACAGATTCGTCGATGGCAGTAATGGCCTGGTGATTGATAGCATAAGGCGTTTTGCCCATTTTTTGTTTGTTATTGTAACTTAGGTCGGGGCTTATGCGTTTCCATGTGTAACCACTGTCGGTTGATTTAAACAGGTATTGCATGCCATGATAAACTGTAAAACTATTGTGCGGCGATATCAAAGTATAAGCCAGCCATTCGCCCCTGTGTGTTTCTTCATCTTTGGCAGTTGGCGGTGCAATACTTCTTACCTGTAATGAATCGGGCTTGTCTAAATCAGCCTTTATAAGCCTGCCGTAAAAAGAAGAAGTATAAATGGTATTGGCATCGCCGGGGTCAATGGCATGTATTACACCTTCGCCGCCGGGCCCATATTGCCAGGGTTTAACAGTGGTATCTTTTATGCCAAAAGTATTCTTAATACTTCCCATCAGCGAGCCTTCATCCTGCACTGAGCCTATGATGTTATAGGGAACTCTTGAATCGTAGGTTACATTATAAAATTGTGTGGTTGGAATTTCTTTATAAAAATTTTTCCATTTTTTACCGCCATCATACGATACAGCAACTCCACCATCATCGCCATTAATGATATAGTTTGAATCTGCAGGGTCAATCCATAATCCATGGTTATCGCCATGTATGTAATCACTTGTTGTATCTGCCGGCTCAAAATTTTTCCATGTTTTTCCTGCGTTGTTCGATTTTGCCATTGGCACTCCTAAGATATACACACAGTTTTCATCCTGTGGGTTAACCCTTATTTGCCCCATTACCCATCCATAAGTACCGCAAAACCGTTCCATAAAATTGTTGTTTTCCGACATTTTTTTCCAACTCTCTCCTTTATCATCGCTCCTGTACACTTCCACACCTTTTACTACAATTTCTCTTAGCCTTCCATAACTGTCAAGTTCACCTTTTTTGGGTTCTCTTTTTTTCTCGTGGTTGTCAACAAATGCATACAGCACATTGGGGTTGCTTTCTGCAACAGCAAGTCCAATTCTGCCGGTATATTTTGTATCGGGCAATCCGTTGGTTAAAGGTTTCCATGTTTTACCGGCATCGGTTGTTTTATAAATATAATCTCCGTCTTCGGGTACGGGGTCGCTCCAGCGTTTGCGTATGCGGTTCCACATAGATGCATATATTATATTGGGGTTAGATGGGTCCATCCTTAAATCGATGCAACCGGTTTTATCATCATTACCTAAAATTTTTTTCCATGTTTTACCGCCATCAGTTGTTTGATAAACGCCCCTGTCATTATTATAACTCCATTCATTACCACCTGCTGCTACATA
>DAOLYC010000444.1:0-2136 GCA_035425605.1 Ferruginibacter sp. | reverse complement strand
TTTAATGTTAGCTGTGAAACAACATTTGGCTTATTTTTTTTCCATCAGGCTTCAAAATTATTTAAGTAATTTCAAACTTCAATTGAGTGTTCGCGGGGACGCAAACCGTGCACAAAAATCAAAGTTTAGGTTTTTGTTTTTTAAAGCTCAAATTACAGCGGGTAAAAAAATCCCAAACAGTTAGCAAATATCTATTTGGGATTTTTTCCTTAGGTGTTAATATCTATTGCATTCTTTAAAAGCTTTACCCTACTCCACCTTCACCATCTTTTTGGTAACGGAAGCTTTTCCATCGGCTAATAAGGTATAAGTATATACACCAGCACTTAGGTTACTGATATACTTTATAATTAGAAAAAATTTATTTTACTGATTATTTAAAACCTTTAATGAAAAAGATAATCCTGCTTTTCTTTCTAATTAATTCGGTAGCTTTAAAAGCGCAGCATGACAGCACCTATTTTAAAAAATATAGCCACAAACTTGCATTGGGTTTCTTTTCTACGTTGCGCAATTACAATTTACGCATTAACTCAAACATCAGTAAGGATGCAGGTTTGCCTGATGTTGATTTTGCAACCAATGGCCGTTTGCAATGGGGTTTGGCTTTTGGTTATGACAAAATCAGATTAGGTATTGCAATCGGTAAAAGTGCCAACAATGATATTTATGGGCAATCGCGTACACAGAATATAGCGGCTGATATTGGTGGCAATGCCATTTTTATTGCTGTTGGCTACCGGAGATATACAGGTATGTATGATAAAAATTCTACCGGCTATATGCCTGCAAACGGGCCAACTTTTTATATTGATCCTTCATTACAGGTTACTACTTTCAGGCTTAAAGGCATGTATTTTTTCAATCATAAAAAATATGCTTTTGGCGCTGCATACATGGCAAATCAGCGACAAATAAAATCAGCAGCTTCCTGGTTGGTAACTTCCAATATTCATCATGAAAAAATTAAAACAGCAGCAACAATTATCCCGCCTCCATTGGCTAGTTATTATGGAGGTGATGCGCAATTGCAAACACTGCAATGGTGGGGCATAAATATGGGTGCCGGTGCAACCGGTAATTTGGTAATTTTAAGGAAGTTGTTTATACATGGCACTATTTCCTTTGGTGCCGAAACACAATTCAGAGAATACGTATATAACACAGGTTATAATAAAAAAGTTACTGCAATGGGATTTGCCGGTGATTTTAAAGCCGGTATCGGATTTAACAGCGAATCGTTTTTCATTTCGATAAATAACAATATTGATTACCACTCGGTAAGCTTGTCAAACCTTAAATTAGTCGAATCGCTGGTAACGGGTTATTTAATAATTGGCTACCGCTTTAAGGTAAAAGATCCGCCTTTATATCAAAAGTTGAGAGAAACCAGATTATATAAATCTCTTTAGATTTAATTTTTATAAAAACGTTTTCCTGCAAAGCCGTTAACCGCATTTACCTGTAGATAATACACACCTTGCGGCCATAAGCTTATGTCAATTAAGTTGTGTTGCAGTTTGACATAATAAACTTACCTAACTCAATTTATGCCAAATTACAAATGGGGGGTTATGCATATTTGTTTTAAAAATGCCATCCTGATTGATGCCGCAAAAGTATGGCTTTTGCCTGCATCGGCACATTAAACTAAAGTAATTAAATTGATACTTAAATAGCCTTAAAACAAACTTACTAACCCCCATTGGCATAAGAACTTAAATACAATTGCATAAAACAATAAATTTGGGAAAGGCATTAAACCAAAAAAGTATTTGAATTTATTGTTAATCAAAATGCATATTTCATTTACTTTTTCAAATTCGCAGGCCGTAAAAATTTAAGTATTTAAAAAACTAAAAAATAAACCCATGGAATTCCGTACAGAGAAAGACACAATGGGCCTGGTACAAGTACCGGCACATGTGTATTGGGGTGCGCAAACACAGCGCTCCATTGATAATTTTAAAATTGCAGCCGACATAAATAAAATGCCGCGCGAAATAATTGAAGCATTTGCCTATTTAAAAAAAGCGGCTGCATTAACCAACTTTGATGCAGGTGTTTTAAGTGATGAAAAATGCAAGCTTATTGGTACAGTTTGTGATGAAATATTAGCAGGCCAGCATCAGGATC
>DAOLYC010000443.1:0-2136 GCA_035425605.1 Ferruginibacter sp. | reverse complement strand
ATGATGGATGCCTGAGGTTGTTGAATTGCGCGGTTATTGATAAAGAAGATAAAAAATCATTTGTTTGGAAAACACAACAATACAAATCGCTTGATGAAGTTGATTGTAAAATCATTCATGGTATTGGCCATCCTTTTAATGGCACATTATTACATCGCCGTATCATTGAAAGGGCGGGTGTGCCAAAACCAAAATATTTTTTATGGGGCGATGAAACGGAGTATTATTATCGCATTGTAAAACAAAACGAAATTCCTGTTTGCACTGTAGCCAATAGCATACACTATCATCCATCAACTGCCTTTTCAATTAAAAAAGATTGGGATTATACATCCGGCTGGAAGATGTATTACTATATCCGTAACCGTTTTCATATACACCAGGTAAAGTTTAATAATAAACTAATTGCCTTATTACACTACTGTTGTTTTTTGGTGGCATTTACTGGTGTGGTATTGTTGTTTCAAAAAACCGATAAAATTAAAAAACTAAGCTTTATGATTTGGCCTGTGGCCGATGCCTTCAATAGCAATTTTAATGCTACACCATCTTCAATCTTAACTAAATTAAAAAGTGGTGAAACTATTTCATTAACCGGCTCAGTTAACAGCTATATCAAAAATACCTGGCAAAATATTTTGGCGCCTTTCTCAACAAGCCGTTCGGCAGAAAGGCCAGCAAACGCATAATGGTTTATTGTTAACCCCCTTTGAAATCACACAGCGCCGCTTAAAACGGGGCTGTTTTTTATTTTACGTACCCTATCCTGAATAAGAAATAGTGCGATGACATAAAAAGGCAAACAGGGTATTTTATAACGTACTAACGTACCAAAATTGGCTGTAGTGGCACCAACAAAAAGTGCAAACAATATAGAAAACAAGAGGCAATAAAGTATAACAGGATCTTTGGTTATAGACCTTAAAAAGAATAAAGGCTTTGCTTTAAAAAAAACAAATACCGTAAAGAACATTATAGCCAGACTTTCCAGTGATGATAAAAGAGTAGATAGTTTTTTTGACTCCCATATAAACGGCCTGAAAAGTGTGGCTGTAATGGCTGCAGGGGCAATACGTATAAGACTCTCTACCGATCCGTCATACTCAACACCCAACGAAAAATTGGAAGAAGCGTCTTCCTGTTCTGCATAAGCTTTTTGATAAGCCGATATATTTTTTGTTATATCATCACTACCATATCCAACCAATGTGCCGGCAATTTCTTTCATAACGGTAGTAAACATAGTTACCGCAAGTATAATCAACCCAATTACTAACGTAAACCTTGTTAATCGGCTTCTAATAAGTGTAACATTTTTTAAAATGAGATATAAACAGAAAAAAGGAACATAAGATATTAATATATACACTTTGATGATGAATAAAAGATAACCAAATAATAAAATCATTACCAGGTTAAACATCATATTTTTCTTTTTATAAAAGATTTCATAAAGGCCATAAGTTATCCAACCAACGGCACCGGTGCAGATTGGGTCTTTTAATAAGCCCGAGCTCCAAAAAACAAAACTGGGTAAATATAAAATAGCAATGGCAAACTGTTTATGCAAATGAGGATATTGCTCATAGAAAAACCGATAAAGTCTCCATACTCCCGAAAAGGAGACCAAAGAAAAGAATAGGTTTAGAATTATATATTTATTAAAAGCAAAAATTGAAAATAAGGCGGTTATACGAACCACCATATAATTATTCTCAATCTTAAGATAGCCCAGGTTTTTAGGATTTCGTAAAAATGTTTGATCAAAATCTGCTGCTGCAGAATAGAGCCAGTGCAGATGTTGAGACGGATCCTTTAAAATGAGTTGTGCAATATGTGTTCCTTCAGCATAAAATAGCCCGATAGAATCGCCAGGTGAAATTATTGTATTGAAAATTGTAAATGGAATTACTGCCAGCACTTTAATCCAAAAACCCTGTTTATGATAATGTTGTAAAATGGGATCGTCATAGTTTTTTCGGCGTGCACTAAACAAAAAATAAAACAAGGCCACGTACACCGGAAATAATATAAAATCTAAAAATCCCATAAATAATATTTGGTTACCAAACCAGGTACAGCTTATTAGAAAAACAAGTTGGTGCTGCTATAAGAGAATTAGCACATCGGTTTGAA
>DAOLYC010000442.1:0-2138 GCA_035425605.1 Ferruginibacter sp. | reverse complement strand
TATCTGAGTTATGTGCAAATATAATGTTAAATTAATGGAAAG
This sequence comes from Ferruginibacter sp., assembly GCA_035425605.1. Classification (GTDB taxonomy): domain Bacteria; phylum Bacteroidota; class Bacteroidia; order Chitinophagales; family Chitinophagaceae; genus Ferruginibacter. Next base: position 2,096 of record DAOLYC010000442.1, on the reverse strand, counting down.
GCAAAATTTGTAACTAATTTTCTTATTTCAGCAAAAATAATTAAAAATCAAACTTTTATTAGTTTCCATTTACCCTTTTTAAATATGTAAATACTTATACAAGCCAAAATGGTTTCGGATACTCCAATGGCTATGTAAACCCCCAACGGCCCCATAATAAAATATTTTGCAAGCAGGTATGCCAATGGTATTTGCAATGCCCAAAAAACAACCAGGTTTATGTATGTAGGTGTGGTAGTATCTCCGGCACCGTTAAAAGCCTGTGATATTATCATACCATAAGCAAAAAACACATAACCGATAGCCAATACATGCAAACATAATGTGCCTGCTTTTACCGCTGGTTCGTCTTGAATAAAAAACCTCATCAATTGTTCTCCAAAAACAAAAAAACAAACTGATACTATTGCAAAAAAACAAAAGGTAATGAATGCTGTACGCCAAACTGATTTTTCGGCCCTTTCTGGCTGCCCGGCTCCAAGATTTTGACCAACTAAGGTTGCAGCAGCATTGGCCAATCCCCAGGCTGGTAATATTGTAAAAACGCAAATCCTGATTGCTGTACCATAACCCGATACTGCTTCTGTTCCGGATTCTGCAATTATCATTGCCAAAAACACCCAACTGCAACTGCCAATAATAAATTGAAACATTCCGCCAGAAGAAGTGCTTAAGACATTTTTGATTAATTTAAATTTTACAGTTAGGTTTTTTGTTGTAAGCTTTATTAAAGCTTTACCATTGAATAAATGATAAAACTGGTAACATACTGCAATTGACCTGCCAATTGTAGTAGCTACTGCTGCGCCAACTACTCCCATTTTAGGAAATGGGCCAATACCCAATATTAGCAATGGATCTAAAATGATATTTATTGCATTTGCAATTAACAAGGCTTTCATAGCTATTGACGCATTGCCTACCCCTCTAAAAACCGCATTATTTATAAATAATAAAACGATAACTACATTACTGGTGAGCATAATTTGTGTGTACAAATAGTTTTCTTCAGCAATTTTTACTGTAGCTCCCATCAACACTAAAATATCTTTTGAATAAAAAACTCCTACAAGGCTTATTATAATTGATAAGCACACACCAATAAAAATGGATTGAACTGCAGTCTCAGATGCTGCTTTAAAATTCTTTTCACCTGCCCGCCTGGCCACTAAGGCCGTAACTCCAATTGACAAGCCCCAGGCAACAGAATATAAAATAGTTAAAGAGGCTTCTGTTAAAACAACGGTAGAAGATGCTTCTATTCCGATCTTATTTACAAAATAAATATCTACAACTGCAAACAGTGATTCCAGCAGCATTTCCAAAATCATTGGAACCGCCAGTAAAAAAATTGCTTTATCGATGCTGCCCGATGTAAAATCCTTGATATCTCCTTTTACAGCCTGTATAAACAATGAACCGTATGATCTATTTTTAAAACCCAGAAATGATTTTGACATGATTATATGAAGTGAAAAAGGTTATGTAGATTGAAAACAGTAGTGCGTAAAAGCACATTTTAAAAAGTAGTGACTAAGTAAGTTAAATATCTCCTTAGCAAATTATTTACTTCATATACATTAATTGTAGATTGTAAAAGTATCTTTTATTTTCAAAATACAAATGAATATTTTTTATTTACAACGATTTTTTATTTGCCTATATTTGCAGCCCATTTGGGTCCGGTAGCTCAGCTGGATAGAGCATCAGCCTTCTAAGCTGAGGGTCATTGGTTCGAATCCAATCCGGATCACAAAGAAAGCCTAATTACAGGGCTTTTTTTATTGTATGAAACCTTGCTGTTACATCCTTTTTAGCAATAAACTTAATAAATATTATGTTGGCTCTACAACTGATATTGAAAGACGCTTTGCTGAACATAACAGGGGCAAAGAAAAATTTACTAAAACAGGGATTCCATGGGTGATTGTTTATACCCAAATCTTTGATGATATTATTCAAGCCAGGAAAAGAGAATTTTTTATAAAAAAAATGAAAAGCAGGAAATTCATCGAATCATTGATTAACGCTGCTGGATAGTGCATCCCGATTTTTAATCGGGAGGGTCATTGGTTCGAATCCAATCCGGATCACAA
>DAOLYC010000441.1:0-2149 GCA_035425605.1 Ferruginibacter sp. | reverse complement strand
TCCCAATCTATATTCAACAGATGCTGCAGTACGGGCAGCAAAACCCTGGGTATATGCAGCGTATGTGTATAACCGTGGTAGTTGTCCCGGCACCAATACCAGTTGTATATTCACAACTAAAATTGTAAGATTCGATTATGTTGGAAATGCTTTGATTAATCCGGTTATCATTTTAAACAATATACCCGGTAGCAGTGATCATAACTCGGGCAGGCTGGTTATTAGCCCGGTGATAGAACCGGGTTCAAATGCTGCTCATACACAATACCGATTGTATTATACAGTAGGAGACATGGGTGCAGGCCAGTTTTTAAATACTACCCGTGCAGAAAATGCACAAAATATAAATATAATGGAAGGAAAAGTATTGCGGATTAATACAGAACCTGATGGAGATGGCGGTGCAGATAACTGGGTGCCAAATGATAATCCTTTTTATAATTCATCATCTATCACCGCACAAGATTATGTTTTTTCACTGGGCCACCGCAATGCACAAGGGTTGGTATGGGGTACTGTTAACGGTAGTAACATTTTATATAGTAACGAACAGATGGATAGAACCGATGATGAAATTAATATTATACAAGCTGGAAAAAATTATGGATGGGATAAAGTATCAGGCTATTGCGATGGTAATGTAAACGGTTATAAAATTGGCCAAAATACAAATGCAGATGAAGAAACATTTTGTAATGCCACACCCAGCCACCAGGAACCAATTTACACAGTGTTTACCGAATCGGCAGCTGGTATGGCAGCCTTGATGGCACAAAGTAATAATGCACTATGGCCTACCATTGCCTGCTCTAGCATTGAGTTTTATAATTATAATAAAATACCCGACTGGCCAGCATCGTTATTATTAACACCACTTAAAAAGAATTTTATTTACAGGCTTAAGCTAAATACTGCCGGCAATGGTATTACTGGCGATACCATTTCCTATTTCAGGGGCGATGGAAACAGGATAAGAAGGATTACGGCATCACCCGATGGGCTAACATTTTATGTAGCACGAGATATAGGAGCATCTGCAAATGGAGGCAGTATTATGGAATATACATATACCGGCCCCACTCTCTCAATAAATAATGATGCAACTAATCCCAGGGTTGTAAAAAATTTAGTGAAGATTTATCCAAACCCGGCAAGTAATATTTTAAATATTGAAAGTAAAAAGGAAATGCGTAAACCTTTACGGGCTCAACTTTATGATATTACCGGCAGATTGGTTTTGGAAAAGATTGCATACCAAAATAATTTTCAAATGGATATATCAATTTTACAAAAAGGTATTTATACTTTTAAACTGTATAATACTTATGATGTGGAATTGCAGATTGAAAAAATTATTGTTATGTAAAAAAATGCACTTCTCAACAAAGAGAATACATTTTTTATATAGCTATACTTTCTAAAACAGTATTACCATTATATCTTTCCAACCATGTTTGCAGGTATCACCCATTCATCAAATTCTTTGGCAGTTACATAGCCAAGTTTAACAGCCATTTCCTTTAAAGTAGTACCTTCTTTGTGAGCTTTTTGTGCAATTTCTGCGGCTTTATAATAACCTATTTTTGTATTTAATGCTGTTACCAGCATCAATGAATTATCCAGGTGTTTTTTAATATTGGCTTTAATTGGTTCAATGCCAACCGCACATTTGTCGTTAAATGATACACATCCATCACCAATTAATCTTGCACTGTGCAGAAAGTTGTAAATCATTACCGGCTTAAAAACATTTAGTTCAAAATGGCCGGTAGCACCGCCAATGTTTATGGCAACATCATTACCCATTACCTGGGCTGCTATCATAGTTAATGCTTCGCATTGTGTAGGATTTACTTTTCCGGGCATGATGGAAGAGCCGGGTTCGTTATCCGGAATAAAGATTTCACCTATTCCGCTTCTTGGTCCTGATGATAACATGCGGATATCATTGGCAATCTTCATCAAACTAACGGCAACTGTTTTTAATGCTCCATGTGCTTCTACAATAGCATCGTGTGCTGCTAAAGCTTCAAATTTATTTTCGGCAGTTTTAAAAGGAAGCTTTGTTAGTTTAGCTATATGCCTTGCAACATTTATATCATATTTTGGCGGCGTATTAATACCTGTGCCAACCGCAGTGCCGCCAAGT
>DAOLYC010000440.1:0-2160 GCA_035425605.1 Ferruginibacter sp. | reverse complement strand
GCAGCAAAAGGTTGGATCAGTGGATCTGCAGAAACATATTATAACGATGGTATTCTTAACAGTATAAAATTATGGTTGCCTAACTGGTCAGTTCCTATTATGACTTATATAACTGCCGCAGATATTGCATGGAATAATGCAGCAACGCCAAGTGAGAAAATGGAAAAGATACATCTACAGAAATACTATGCATTATTTCTTACTGATTTGCAACAATGGTTTGAATATCGTAGAACCGGCCATCCGATATTACCAACTGGTCCGGGGCTTCAAAATAATGGTATTATGCCCGCAAGGCTAACTTACCCTGTATATGTACAATCTACCAATCCAACCAACTATCAGGCGGCAGTAGCAGCACAAGGACCTGATGTAATTTCAACACAAGTTTGGTGGCAAAAACCATAAATAATAAAACTGAACTAGCTTAAAATACACACAATGAAAAAAATATTATCATATTCATTTTACCTGATTGCTTTACTTAGCTTTTGGGGATGTAAAAAAAGTGATAACTATCCGGGCGGAACAGTCAGTTCTTATATCTCTCTTTTCGATGTAAGAAATATTTATAAAGGCACTGATGTAACGCTATCTTCAGAAAATATGTTTGGTGCTGAAAAAATTGCAGGAGTTGTTGTTTCAGATCACTCTGGTGGAAATCTGCCACCAGGTTTGTTGATACTACAAGATAACCGCCGTCTGTCTAAGCTAAGAGGTATTACTATACCTATTGGTGCCGATGCTGCAACTTATCAACCTGGCGATTCTTTGGTTATAAATGTAACAGGTGCTTTGTTAAAAAAAGTTGATGGAATTCTCCAAATGACAGGAATTAATAGCAGTGACATTGTAAAAGCCGCATCTGGTGTTGCTATCAATACACCTATTGTAAAATCGAATGAAGTACTTGCGGATCCAAAATCTTTTGAAAGTACATTAATTTCAATAGCTAAAGTTGGTTTTGATCCAAGCCTTCCTCCGGGTAGTACTTATGCAGGAGACAGACTGATTAATGATGGCTTTGGTAACCTTACGCTACATACTGAAGCAGGAGCATCATTTGCAAATAAGCCACTTCCTTTTCTTGCTAACTACACAGGTATAATATTTAATAAGGAAGGTGCCACGGAGCCGCAATTGTGGCCAAGAGTTGATGCTGATATTACCATTCTAAGTGCTACGGCTCCTAAAATTGCTGCAATAGTTGTTACAGGTTATTTGATTGATCCAACAGGAAGCGATGCAAATTATGAATACATACAATTGCTTGCCACAAAAAATATCGATTTTGCAGCAACACCATATTCTTTAGTTACAACAAATAATGCAGGAGCAAATGTACCAACTGGGTTTCCTACTGATGGATGGGCTATGGGTGGAACCAGAACATATAAATTTAATTTAGCAACTGGTACTGTATTAAAGGGTCAATATTTTTATGTTGGTGCCAATAAGAATATATGGGGAGCAGGTTCTACAGATATAAGTACTTCTAGATGGTTTAGTAAAATGTATTCAACAGTAAGTGGGGATGATTTTGGAAGTAGTACTACAAACCTTCTGGCTAATAGTGGAAATGCTGCCGGCATTGCCATTTTTGATAAAACAGCGGTTGATGTAAGCACAGTGCCTATAGATGTAATTTTTTATGGTGGAAGCGGAAGTGTTTATACAGCTGGCCCACCTGAAAAAGGATATCGTATTACAGATACAGATTATTATGATAAAGTCAATCCATCAACATTGGCCGATCAACCTTATTTTAACATGGGCTCTAATACTGGGAAATTATCTTTTCCTCCGGCTACTAATTTTGTACAGTTAGGTGGTACTTATAATATTACTTCAGGAAGATGGACGTCTGCCCGTACCTTGAACCCAATTGTAATGAATGCATCGGCAACAGTTGCTTTGATAGAAGGCGCAACAACAATTGAACAATAATTTTTTATAAAATGAAGCGAAGAAAATTTATAGAGCAAGTAAGTTTTATTACAGGCGGGTTGCTTTTAAGCCATAATGCTGCTTTTGCAATACCTGTCGGTGTTCAGAAAATAAAGGGAACTGTTTTATCCGGTGGTAAAGGAATCGCAAATATTATTGTAAGTGATGGCTATTCGGTAGTTGCTACTGATAGTAAAGGCCAATATGAAATTA
>DAOLYC010000439.1:0-2172 GCA_035425605.1 Ferruginibacter sp. | reverse complement strand
AAAATAAAGTTTTTCTGAAAGAATTCAAACTTGGCCAAAAACCTAAAAACAAAAATGGCCGCAACCAATGGAAGCCATTCATTTAAAAAAAAGAGTAACCAGCCATTTTACACATAATGAACCCGGACCTAAACGCCAGGGTTTTTTGCGTGAAATTTACAAGGTTACATATAAACAATGTGCCACTGAACTGGAAGCGATTGTTTTTGAAAGTACTGAAATAAAAAGATTGTGGCCAAAATATAATAGAAGCCAAAAGCAACCTACAATAAAATTTGCCTTATATAGTTTTGAAGACAACCGGGGATATATAAGATTGGCTATAGATAAGAAGAAAAAAAATTTACATGCTTTATATACTTTTAACTTGCTGCACGAAGGGCAGGTGTTATTAAAAAAACTGGTATCAGAATTTGCACTTGATGCCAGGTTGTGTTTTATTGATAAAACAGTTTTTTCAAAAACAGATAAACTTGAACCGCCGGTTGTATACAATCAAAAAATAAAACAGGCAATGGATGCGCTGGAAAATAACCTGCCTAGTTTTGCACTGGTTGATAATGGTATAAAAGCGGGTGAAAAATTATGTTTATTGGTTGAAAGGGGCAGTTTTTGGGGAATGGGTTATTTGCCCGAAACATTTCCAATTTTATCCATTAACGAATTAAAATATCATTTAAGCCCTTATGCTGATAACGATCTTATAAGAAATAGTATTTTTTCTTATGCTGCCGCCAATCCAAATAAAAAAATACAATTATGAGTTAAGCCCATGAGGGCACTTCAAAAGCACTTTTGTATATTTAAGTGGTTTAAAGAATAAGATTTGCAAAAAGCAATTTATAATTTAAAAATCCAAAAACGGATTGCAGCGGTATCCATCCTACTGTTGCTGGTAAAAATATTTGCCTGGTACATTACCGGATCAACCGCCATTTTAACTGATGCATTTGAAAGTATAGTTAATGTAGCGGCAGGCCTGGTGGGAGTGTACAGCTTATATATTTCTGCAAAACCACAGGATAGCGATCATCCTTACGGCCACGGAAAAGCAGAATTTATTTCGGCAGCACTTGAAGGGTTTATGATAACAATAGCTGCAATTCTAATCATTTATGAAGCAATCAAAAACCTCATTCACCCACACGAAATAAAAAAACTTGATTTTGGTATTTATCTTGTTGCCGTTACAGGAATCATCAACTATATATCTGGTACTATTTGTATAAAAACAGGTAAGAAAAATAATTCGTTGGCATTAATAGCAAGTGGAAAACATTTACAAACCGATACCTGGTCAACCATTGGTATTGTGGCTGGGTTGATTTTAATTTTAATTACCAAACTTGCCTGGCTCGATAGTGTGATAGCCATCTTATTTGCCATTATTATTTTATTTACCGGTTACAAAATTTTACGAAGCTCTTTTGCAGGCATCATGGACGAGGCGGATGTGAAGCTGTTAAAAAAAATGGTTGAAATGCTGAATGCCAACCGGCGTGAAAATTGGATTGACCTGCATAACCTGCGTATCATAAAGTATGGAAGCAGAATTCATCTTGATTGCCATCTTACTGTTCCCTGGTATCTTAATGTTAAAGAAGCCCACGATGAAATAGACGCTTTATCGGGCCTGGTAAAAAAAGAATATGGCGAATCGGTTGAATTATTTGTACACTCCGATGGTTGTATGGATTTCTCCTGCAATATCTGTACAAAAAAGAATTGTGCAGTGCGTAAGCATGATTTTGAAAAAAAGATTGAATGGACGATTGAAAATATATCAAGCAATATTAAACACAGCATTAAAAGTACCAGTCAAAAATGAGCAAAGAAAAGACCCTTTCAAGTAAACTGAAAGGGTCTTAATGGGTTTAAAAAATTTGTTATTGCGCTATTGAGCTCTTAACAATGGTTTCTTCTGCACTTACTATTTTTACATAATACAAACCATTTGCAATTGCCGGTAATGTTTTGAAAATGGTATTAACACCATTTTGTAATGTGATACTAGTATTTAAAATAATACGTCCGCTGGCATCAATCACTGCAAGGTTGGCTGACTGTGTTTTTGCACTATTAATAATGATGGTTGAGTTACCACCCATCCTTGATATCTCTACATATCTAAATCCCATAGAACCGCTAAACTTGTTATACAATAAAACCACA
>DAOLYC010000438.1:0-2173 GCA_035425605.1 Ferruginibacter sp. | reverse complement strand
AAATCGCCTTGTAAAAACAAAATAATCGGCGCTGCTTAATTGGCTGTAACTTTTTTGTACAGGTATTATAACGGTAACATAAGCCCATGTAAAAGCCAGTAAAAAAGTTTTAAATACACCGGCTTTACGGGTAAAATGTAAAAACTTTATCGGCAAAAGTGGTATTGAATAAACAATGGTTAATACAATGGCTGTAATAATATAATTAATTGGCAGCGCCGATTGGTAATAGAAAACTATCATACCAGTTCCAGCAAAAAGCATCAGCATCAAACCGGTTTGCCCTTTTTTCAAAATTTGTATTAAACCATTATTAACCGACAATGAAAACTTACTTAACATCCAATAAAAATTATAACTGCAAAGCGTGGCGCAAAAAATAAAGCCATAGATGTAAATGTTATGCTGTAATTGCAATAATTGCACTGTTTGAAATGCAAGCGCTGCTGCACAAATGGCAATAAAGATAGAATGTGATAAGATGAATTGGAGCCACTTCATTTATGGAAGTGAAAAGTAAAAAAATGGTTGGCTGGTAACCAAAATATTGCTTTTATTTTTTGCAAAATCGGTTACATATACTTCAAAATAAAGTGTATCAAGATAAGGGCGCTGGTTAACCGGTAGGTTGCGGCCACCCATAACATTCAGCAGGCCTAATTCAATTTCTGCTTTAAAGTTAGATTTTCCGGCAGCGCTTAAGTCTGGAAATATCAATGAATCTTCTTTACTGGTTAACAGGTTTTTAATATATATTTTAGCAGTATCCGATCCGGCAATAAAACCCAGGTCGCCTTCTGCATCAGTAATTTCCAATGTCATAACAGGTTCATCGGCGTTGGTGCTGTAATTGCTTCCCTGGTCGGGATTATATGATTTAAAAGAAATTTGCGGAGCCGTTGTAAATTTATCTTTTTTACAGGCTGCAAATAATAAAACAATTATGGCAAATACTAAAGTGAAACGCATCTTTGTAGTTTATAAGTTCAAATTTAAAGAAAGCAGGTGAAACAACCCGTTAAAAATACAGACTTTAATAACAGGATTTTCGCTGCCTCTGCTGATAATTTTAATGAGCTGGCAGTTGAGTTGTTCAATTTTCAGTATCAACACAATACAGTTTACCGTCAATATTGCCAGGCACTTAAGATAAATCCTGCAACAATTACACTGGCAGAAAAAATACCTTTTCTGCCCATATCATTTTTTAAATCGCATGAAATAAAAACAACTGAATTTATTGCAGAAGCAGTATTTGAAAGTAGCGGTACCACACAAATGATAAACAGCAGGCACTTTATAAGGGAAATCTCAATTTATACCGAAAGTTTTAGCAGATCTTTTCAAAAATTTTATGGCGAAGCATCACAAAAATGTGTACTTGGATTATTGCCCTCCTACCTGGAACGAAGCAACTCATCATTAGTATTGATGGTTGCCCATTTGATTAAAACAAGTAAAAATCAATTGAGCGATTTTTATTTACACAATTATGAAAAACTGCATCGAACGATTATACATAATGAGTTGTTAAAAATACCCACATTGCTAATAGGTGTAACGTATGCTTTGCTTGATTTTGCAGAAAAATATCCAATGCAACTGCGTAATACCATAATTATGGAAACCGGTGGAATGAAGGGAAAACGAGCCGAAATAACCAGAGAAGAAGTGCATGGAATTTTACAAAAGCAATTGGGTATAAACCTTGTACATTCAGAATATGGAATGACAGAACTATTATCGCAAGCTTACTCAAAAGGTAATGGTATTTTTCATTGCCCCGGCTGGATGAAAATTTTTATCAGGGAAGAGGATGATCCTTTTCATGTTAAGGCTGCAGCTACGGCTGTAAAAAAACCGGTAACAGGCCTTATAAATGTTATTGACCTGGCAAATATTTACAGTTGCGGTTTTATTGCCACCGACGATATAGGAAGGTTGTACAGCAATGAAAGTTTTGAAGTTTTGGGCCGCCGGGATAATACTGATTTAAGGGGGTGCAGTTTAATGGTTTTGTAATGCATTTATCAACATCTTTTTAATGTCTTAATAAAAAATATTTTTAGGCATAATTTTTTAACTCAATACCCTTATCTTTGCAATCCAAAAATTAAAAAAGGATGAATTGGTAGCTCAGTTGGTAGAGCAATACACTTTTAATGTATGGGCC
>DAOLYC010000437.1:0-2195 GCA_035425605.1 Ferruginibacter sp. | reverse complement strand
ATCATTACTGGCATTACCTGCCCATCCATCCGCCATCAACAGTAAGTATGGTTCCATTTACATAATCTGCTGCAGGCGATGATAAAAAAATATATGCTCCTGCCATATCTTCGGGTGTGCCCCATCTGTTTGCAGGTATCCTTGAAAGAATGGCTGCACTTCTTTCTGGATCTTGTCTTAACTGGTTTGTATTATCAGTAGCAATATATCCAGGCGCTACCCCATTAACGTTAACACCATGTAAAGCCCATTCATTAGCAAATGCTTTTAATAATGATGCCACAGCGCCTTTGCTGGCTGCGTATCCAGGCACATTTATACCACCCTGGAAACTAAGTAAGGAACAGGTAAAAACAATTTTCCCCTGCTTTGCTTCTACCATTCGTTTTCCTATTTCACGGGTTATTATGAATTGTGCATTTAAATTAATATCAATGATGGTATCCCAATATTCATCGGGGTGTTCTGCTGCCGGTTTACGCATGATATGACCGGCATTGTTTACCAAAATATCAATTCGAGGATGATTGGCTTTTACTTTTTCTAAAAACTTATACAAAGAATCTCTGTTCGAAAAATCGGCCTGGTAAGGAAAAAATTTTTTCCCTTCAGATTCTACAGCCGTTGCAACGGCGCTGCCTGTATCCGGCAATGAACTGCTTACGCCAATAATATCGGCGCCTGCTTTTGCCATTTCAATGGCAACCGTCTTTCCAATACCACTGCTGCAACCGGTTACAAGCGCTATTTTATTTTCTAATCTAAAATTTACCATATTACATTTTGTTTTAAAACTACAATTCAATTTAGCGATTATAAATGTAATGTCATTTCATTTCTTCTATGCTGAAGGAATTAAAGCGTATGCTTTCATCCCTTAAATTGGCGGCATCATTCAAGCTGCGATATATGCCCCATTTGGGTCGTATAAAATCATTGTCGGGCCTGATGGTTTTAATATCTCCGCTGGAAAAACTTAACAATGTTGTATTATCACTAATCCTTTTTATTTGAATGGAATAAGTTCCGTGTGCACCTACTTTTATGGTTTCAATGGCTTGTACCCATTCGCCTTCAAATAAAGATAAATCGGCTGTGGTAACTTTTGTTATGTTATCATGAATCAATTCCAACTTATCGGGGTTTCCTTTTCTTGCAGTTAAGGTAAACAATGGTGTACCGTCATCGCCATTTACTGGTTTTACCTGGTGAATATGTGTAAAGCTTGAAGAAGGTTTAAAACCTGCTGCCAGCTTAAATTTCCATGAGTAAGTAATTGTTTCGCCTACAGTTCCTATTAGGTTTGCCGGCGATTGGTCATAGGTTTTTATTTCAACTCTTTGCCTGTCGAAATTGATACATCGGTCATTATCGGGTGTTACATGGCTGTAAAATTCAAATACATAACAATTCAATGTTGCATCCCACACTTCGGCAATATGCCTGCCAAATGAAGGGTGTGCACATTCGGGATTTTCTACTGCATCATATCCCGGTGCCAGTACACTGTTTATAAGTTCGTATGTATTTCCAGGACCATCAGCATTTAAAACTACTGCCTTCGAAATTATAGGTATTATAGTATTGGGTATAACTGCTTTTTTACACATGATATTGAGCAGCATTAATATAAATATTGCGGGCACTGTTTGTTTCAATTTATTTTTAATTAAAAACTGGTATTGATTTTATAAATGTAATTATCGCTTTATTAATTTCGCTGTTTTTTTCTTTCTCAAATTTTCCATGTTTGCCAGCTTCAACAGTTATAAAAGTTGTTTTAACACCTGCTTCCAGTAATTTCTTATGTAAGTCAACTGATTGTTGATATGGAACTGTTGGATCAGCATTGCCATGTACAATAAATACAGGTGGACTGTTTTTATCTACATAATTTATAGGTGAAACTGATGCCACAAATTTTTTATCGTAGGCTTTACTACCTAACCAGTTTATAGCAGATTTACTTTTTATTACAGTGCCATTGCCCCAGTCCCAAACATCAGTGATACCATATTTATCAATGATTGCAGCTACTTTAATATTTTCAACACCCATGCAATGCGTATCAAAAATATGGTTATTGCCCAGCAAGCCGCCCATCAGAGCCAGGTGCCCGCCAGCGCTACCACCCATAATTACAATCTTATTTACATCAATATCCTTTGCCAATTCATTGTAAGTAATAAATGGAT
>DAOLYC010000436.1:0-2198 GCA_035425605.1 Ferruginibacter sp. | reverse complement strand
CTTTATTAATATCAACCTTAGTATTTGCTACTTTTCTTTTTTTCGTAATCATTTTATACAAATTTTAGGTCCCGATGAATCGAGACCGGTTGATTATTAATTATCCCAAGGGGCTTTTCCTTCTACAGTTAAACCCATGCTACGTGCAGTACCGGCAACCATGCTCATTGCACTGTTGATAGTAAAAGCGTTAAGATCTTCCATTTTATCTTTGGCTATCTCTTCTACCTGAGCCCAGGTTACTTTTCCAACTTTTACACGATTAGGTTCTTTGCTTCCGCTGGTAATTTTAGCGGCATCCATTAATTGAACTGCTGCAGGAGGAGTTTTAATGATAAAGTCGAAAGACTTATCAGCATAAACGGTAATTAATACAGGAAGTACTTTGCCCTGTTTGTCCTGGGTTCTGCCATTGAAAGCTTTACAGAACTCCATGATGTTGATACCTTTAGAACCTAAAGCCGGTCCTATTGGCGGTGCCGGATTGGCTTGCCCTCCTTTACACTGGAGCTTAACATAGCCGGTAATCTCTTTTGCCATTTTTTTAATTTTTTTGGTGATAACGTTTAGCATTAAAGCCAAACTCCCAATACAATAAATTCCAATAAAGAACTATTTGGGGCGGCAAAGGTAAGGGAAAATTGTTAATATTTAACTCATTTATAAAAAAATCCTCCGTTACCGGAGGAAAACTTTTAAAATAACTTTACCCATTTAACTTATAAAACCAAAATTCCTTTGGCTTGCATGGTAATTTCTTTTTTTGGTTCAGTTATAGCTGCAATTTCTTCCTTTGATTTGCCTGCATCTTCAGCATAATGTCGTAACATTTCAACTGAAGTTTCTTTATAAGTGGCAACACCGTTAACCACTACTGTTTTACCATTTAATGCCAAAGGAACAAGAAAAGCATGATCTTTCATTTTTATAAGCATGGTACCTTTGTCGGTTTTCATCCTTATCCAGCAACCTTCCATTTTACATACTTCAGTAACTTCGCCCATTATTTTAACTTCCTTCGGTTCATTACCAATTAATGTTGCAGATAATTCTGATGCTGTTATCGCACCATCTGCGGCAACTTTTTCACCATAAGTAGTTCCTTTTTTTGCATCTCCTTTTGGTGGTTGTGCCATTAAATTAAACGCAAAAAACAAAGCTGTAATGCATACAAATATTTTTTTCATAACAATATATTTTTTTATTAAAAAAGCCACTTTCGTGGCTTTGTAAATTAAACAATTTTTTCAACCTGCATATAACTTAGTTCCACCGGTGTGGCTCTTCCAAATATTTTAACCTGTACTTTAAGTTTCTTTTTCTCATCATTAACTTCTTCTATAACACCATTAAAGTCGTTAAACGGTCCATCAATGATTTTTATGGTTTCGCCAATTATAAATGGTTCACTCATGGTCAATCCTCCTGCATCACTCATTTCATCCACTTTACCCAACATTTTATTTACCTCGGCTTTACGCAATGAAATGATATTGCCCTTAGATCCTTTTCCATCAGTTAAAAAGTGCATTACGTTACTGATGTTGCTCATACTTTGGATCATATCATCGTTCAATTTACCTTCTGCCACTTCAATCATTATATATCCGGGATAGAAGTTACGCTCTCTCATTACTTTTTTACCATTCACTACCTTGTACACTTTTTCAACCGGTAAAAAAACCTGTTTTACAATATTTGTCCAGCCATTTCGAACAACGTCTTTATCAAGGTATTCCTTAATCTTACGTTCTTTTCCGCTTACCACACGCAGCACATACCATTTTGATTCTTTTTCAGGCTTTCCTGCTTGTTCTACATTTTCTATTATAGGTGTTGTTGCTTCCATATTCAATTATTGAAATAACGAGTAAATAAATTTCATGGCATTATTGGCTATAAAATCCATAACCCATACAACTGCTGTAATGAGCAATGTTGCACCTAAAACAATCATAGTTGATTGTTGTAACTGATCCCAATTGGGCCAGGTTACTTTATGTATTAATTCTTTGTAAGAATCTTTTGCATATGCCACTAATTTATTCATGCTATTTTATTTTACCGTTTTAAAATTTAGCGTTTACGGGTTTATTACAATTAAAAGAAACATATTAATCTTTAAACTGCCATTACTATTAAAAGCACGGGCACTAGGATTCGAACCCAGATCAAAGGTTTTGGAGACCCGTATGCTA
>DAOLYC010000435.1:0-2201 GCA_035425605.1 Ferruginibacter sp. | reverse complement strand
GCGTATGCCCAAATTGTAAAGTCCTTTTATAAGACTTAACGAAGTTTTTATATCAGGCGAACCGTCGTCAATGCCTGGTAAGATATGCGAATGTATGTCTGTGGTAAAAGGGAGTGATAAAGCTTCTTCGTTTTTAATATTGTTCTTAAAAAAATTAAGCATTTGGATAAGTAAAGCATTTTAAAAATAATGCTGGCTGCAAATAATAGCTTTAAAGCAATATTACTATAAAGGTATTAATATTTAAGATAATAAATATTTGAGCTGTTAAACATTTTCTGCAATGCAGGGGCTTTCCAAAACTTTAATTTTGTAATTTTTTTGAGAATTGAACAACAAAAATTAATCGCCTCTTACTTAGTAAAAAAACTGGTTAATGATTGGAATAATTACGCTTTTAAAATTAACCATTATGGTTGTGAGGGAACATACAAAAACATAATAATACGCAATTACCATAATCATTTACTTTTTTAAAAATGAAAATTGCAAATAGTAAACTGTTAGCCAATTTATGAAGACTGTTCTTTAATTTAAATGCTAAAAAATATTTTAGAAACAAGTAGCCGGTTATTCAACTTTTCGCCCACTCATCACCCTTTTATTAACCTCATATTTATCGTTTGATGTTTTTTTGATCATTAATTTTGGTCTGGGGCCGCTAAATCGCATAAAATATACATCACCATCATAAGTTACCCTGCCCACTTCTGCACTGTTATATGGTTTTATCCATTTTTCAGCATCAAGGCGATAAGAGCCATTTGCGTTACGGCCATTTGAAGCAGAAAAAACCAGTGAACTATTTTCGCCGCTTTCAAAAGAAACATCTAACGAGTTTTTATAAACCCCTGTACATACACCGGAAGTTCCTTTCTTTAATAGGATAATATTAACATACTTACCATTTTCAAATGCCACTTTACCCGACTTTACAGTGGCATCACCCGAAGCCAACTCCCGTCTCAACTCCACATCCTTATCAATGTAAAATTGTAATTTTTCAATTGGAATTGAACTTTGTTCAATTTTATTTCTTGTATCAGCAGTAAAATATGATTTAGAACTACTACAGGAAGTAAGAAAAACTACCAGCATTATCATAAACAAACCTGTTGCCTTTTTAATCTTTGTGCTTGTAAAAAAACTATACATACCTGGATATTTTTTAGTGAGATTTTTTTGATGAAATATTCTTACAAAGGTTTAATGCTTAAGTGAAATATCATGTTAAAGGAGTATGAAAATTTACTTTAACTTTAAACAAAGCAGAAGCATTTATCCAAAACATTAAAATCAGCTACTATGCAATTCAGGTTATTTAAATCACAGGTATATCAAAACAGGCGAACTGTATTAAAACAAAAAATTACAAACGGGCTTATACTTTTAATGGGTAATGATGAATGTGGAATGAATTATAAAGACAACTGGTATCCTTACCGGCAAGACAGTTGCTTTTTGTATTATTTTGGTATTAACCTGGCAGGGCTTGCATCAGTTATTGATACAGAAACCGGCGAAGAAACCATCTTTGGCAATGATTTAAGTATGGATGATATTGTGTGGACGGGGCCACAACCATCTGTTGCTGAAATGGCTGCCGAGGTTGCTGTATCTACAACAGCTCCGTATAAAAATATTGAAACTGTAATTCGAAAAGCAATTACCAACGGAAGAAAAATCCATTTCATTCCACCATATCGTGCACAGAATAAGATAAAGATTGCACAATGGTTGAACATTGCAGTTAATGCAGTTAACGACTCGGCATCTATTCCTTTAATAAAAGCTATTGTTAGCCAGCGTTCTTATAAAGAAGATTGTGAAATAGCCGAGATGAACATTGCCGCTGCTATTAGTGCCGATATGCACCTGGCAGCTATGCGGTATGCAAAACCAGGCATGAAAGAATTTGAAGTGATGGCTAAAGTAAAGGAAATTGCTTATGCCAACAATGGTAGCCTGTCATTTCACCCTATTGTTACTATTCATGGCGAAACCTTGCACAATGTGTATGCAGGTAATACTTTAAAAGAAGGCCAAATGGTTTTATGCGATGCCGGCGCTGCCAATGATATGAATTATGCCGGCGATCTTACCTGTACATTTCCGGCAGGAAAAAAATTTACACAACAACAAAAGGAAGTATATGAAATTGTATTGCATGCACATACCAGTTCTGTCGCCATGTTAAAACC
>DAOLYC010000434.1:0-2213 GCA_035425605.1 Ferruginibacter sp. | reverse complement strand
TAACCCGCCACATGAAGCGTGAAGGGAATGTTTGGATCCGTATTTTTCCAGATAAACCTATAACTGCAAAACCTGCAGAAGTTAGGATGGGTAAAGGTAAAGGTAACCCCGAGGGTTGGGCTGCAGTAGTGCAACCAGGAAGAATCTTGTTTGAATGTGATGGTGTGCCTGAGCAGGTAGCAAAAGAAGCATTTGCATTAGCCGCACAAAAATTACCCATACAAACAAAGTTTGTAGTAAGGCACGATTACAAAGCATAATTAAAGTAATTATCAAAAAGAATAACAATGTTAAAAAAAGTTGATTTTTTAAATAGCCTGAAAGGTTTAAGTGAGGCAGATCTAAAAGCAAAAATTGCTGAAGATGAGTTGCGTATGAAAAAACTTTCATTTGCCCATGCTATTTCTCCATTGGAGAATCCGCAAAGCATTCGCTCTTTAAGAAGAGATATAGCCCGGTTGAAAACAGCATTAAAAAAAGTACAGGCAGGATTATAATAAATCCATAAAACACATTAACAGTGGAAAGAAATTTAAGAAAAACAAAATTAGGTGTAGTATCCAGCAACAAGATGGATAAGACCATAACCGTAAGTGTAGAACGTAAAGTAAAGCATCCGCTTTATGGTAAGTTCGTAAAAAAATCTACCAAATTCCATGCTCATGATGAAAAGAATGAGTGCAGTATTGGTGATACAGTAAAAATTATGGAAAGCCGTCCATTAAGCAAAACAAAACGCTGGAGACTGGTTGAAATAGTTGAAAAAGTAAAATAATATTCAGTACTAAGTACTAAGTACAAAATACTGGGTACACAAATTAATATATAATGATACAGCAAGAAAGCAGATTAAATGTAGCAGACAACAGCGGTGCAAAAGAAGTACTATGTATTCGTGTATTAGGAAACAGTGGCCAGGATTATGCAAAAATTGGTGATAAGATTGTTGTAACCGTTAAAGATGCAATGCCGGCAGGTGGTATTAAGAAAGGAACAGTAAGTAAAGCAGTTATTGTAAGAACTACAAACAAGTTACGTCGTAAAGACGGGTCTTATATCCGTTTTGATGACAATGCAGTTGTCTTATTAAATGCTTCTGACGAGCCAAGAGGTACCCGTATTTTTGGGCCAGTAGCTCGTGAACTAAGAGATAAAGGATATATGAAAATTATTTCCCTGGCTCCGGAAGTACTGTAAAAAAATTAGCCGATATGCTAATTCTATATCAGAATAGCACGGTAAGAGATTAGTAAACATGTTTTAATTTGAAATTAGCAGATTAGCACATTATCAAATTAGCAAATTAGATAAAAATGAGTACAAGATTTAAACCAAAATTCAACATTAAAAAAGGCGATTCGGTAGTTGTTATTACCGGAGAGGATAAAGATTTGAAAAAACCTCGTAAAGTGTTGGAAATAATTTTAGACAAAAACCGTGTGTTGGTTGAAGGTGTAAACATCGTAACCAAACATACCAAGCCTACTTCACAAAACACAAAAGGTGGTATTGTAAAAGTAGAAGCTCCTATCGCCATCAGTAATGTAATGCTATGGGATGCTAAAGCCGGTGCGCCATCAAAAGTAAAACGTACCAGGGAAAACGGTAAATTAGTTAGAATCGCAAAAAAATCAGGGGGGATTATTAAATAATGAGCACAAAAACAAACAACCCACGGTTAGCAGAAAAGTACAAAACAGAAGTTGTACCTGCTTTAATGAAAAAATTCAGTTACAAAACTGTAATGCAAGCACCTAAGTTAACAAAAATATGTTTAAACAGGGGCGTAAATGGAGCAGTAACTGATAAGAAACTGATAGACATTGCAATTGACGAGTTATCAAACATAACCGGTCAAAAAGCTGTGTCAACAATTTCTAAAAAAGACATATCAAACTTTAAGTTACGTAAAAGTATGCCCATTGGCGCACGTGTTACTTTACGTGGAGTAAAGATGTTTGAATTTTTGGACAGGCTGGTATCTGTATCCTTACCACGTGTACGTGATTTTAAAGGTATCAACGATAAATCTTTTGATGGTCGTGGAAATTATACACTGGGCGTAACTGAGCAAATCATTTTTCCGGAGATAGATATTGATAAGGTAAATAAAATCACCGGCCTTGATATCACTTTTGTAACAACAGCCAATACCAACGAAGAAGCATTTGAATTGCTTAAAGAATTGGGTATGCCTTTTAAAAACATTAAAA
>DAOLYC010000433.1:0-2217 GCA_035425605.1 Ferruginibacter sp. | reverse complement strand
AATATAATATGCTATTGAATTTGACAAGGAAATAGTAGGCATATAGCAAATCATGGCGCCAAAAACTACATAATATAAAGTATCAGGGTCATTAACTGATGGAATATAAAATAAAATTGCACCGTAAAGGATATGTAAAATACCATACAATCTTTCTGCATTCACCCATTTATCTGCAATGATACCGGTAAGCGCCGGCATAAAAAGCGAAGCCAGTGCTAATGTGGAGAATATTGCCCCAAATTGGGGAAATGACCAGCCTTTGGCATTAAGACAATATGTGCCGATAGTTATCAGCCAGGCGCCCCATACAAAGAACTGTAAAAAACTCATTAATGTAAGCCGGAATTTAATTGTCATACAGGAAATTAATTTTTTAAGTTGATAGTTAGTTTTTCCAAAGAGCCTATTAAATCATAAATATAAACCCAATTTCAGTATTTATATTAACTTGGAAGATATACATTAATTAAATACCGAAATCAAAATGAGTTTTTAAAGGTTGTATTTATAAAATATTAGCGTTTCAACATCTATTATCATCGTAAATTTGCAAAAAATTAAAGATGACAAGTTTTATAGACATTTTAAATGAAACAACCGAAGAAGGTTTAAAAAATATTGTTCAAAAAGTAAAAAACAGCGAAAGGATTACCGATGCAGAATGTCAATTACTTTTTGAAAAAGGAAGTTTACCATTTGTAGGCGCATTAGCTAATTATATCAGGGAAAAACTGCATGGAGATAAAACTTATTTCAACAGAAATTTTCATATAGAGCCAACCAATGTTTGTGTATTTAGTTGCGAATTCTGTTCCTACTCCCGATTATATGCTCATAAAGAAGATGGCTGGGAACTTAGTATTGATCAGATGCTCGACATTGTAAAATCTTACGATGATAAACCCATAACCGAAGTACATATTGTTGGAGGTGTACATCCTAAAATGAATATGGCTTATTTTGTTGAATTGATGCAGAAGATAAAAGCCCACCGGCCAGGCTTACATGTAAAAGCATTTACGGCTGTTGAACTTGATTATATGTTTCGCAAGGCAAAACTTACTGTAGCCGAAGGTATGAAACAACTGCATGAAGCCGGTTTGGATAGCTTGCCCGGCGGAGGCGCCGAAATTTTTCATCCCGATATTAGAAAACAGATATGTAACGACAAAGTTGATGCTGATGGCTGGTTGGCTATTCATGAAGCTGCCCACAATTTGGGATTGCATACTAATGCCACGATGCTTTATGGCCATATTGAAAAATTTGAACACCGTATTGATCACATGAGAAGATTAAGAGATCTCCAGGATAAAACCGGCGGCTTCAATACATTTATTCCTTTAAAATTCCGTAACGGCGATAATGCCATGAGTAATGTGCCAGAATCTGTTACCACAGAAGATATGCGCCTGTATGCCATTGCAAGGATATATTTGGATAATTTTGCTCACCTTAAAGCATACTGGCCAATGCTTGGCCGCCAAAATGCCCAACTAAGTTTA
The DNA here is from genome assembly GCA_035425605.1 of Ferruginibacter sp. GTDB lineage: Bacteria > Bacteroidota > Bacteroidia > Chitinophagales > Chitinophagaceae > Ferruginibacter. The sequence goes on along the minus strand of DAOLYC010000433.1, from coordinate 709 downwards.
GCATTTGGTGTAAACGATATTGATGGCACCATTGATGACTCTACAAAAATTTACAGTATGGCCGGCAGCGAAGAACAAACACCTGCAATGAGTACCCAAGAGTTGGTTAATTTAATTAAACAAGTTAATCGTAAACCAATAGAGAGAGATACATTATACAATGTGGTAAAAGATTATAGCAATGTTGATTTTAAAATGTTAGACGCTACTCTAAATTGATTTGCTAACACAAATGATTTTATAAACATTTCTTTAGCTTATTTAAGTTTAATAAAAAAAGATCAACCTTTTTTTGGGGTCAATCTTTTATGAAATATAAGTTAAAGAAAATCTATCCTATTTTTTTGATATCAACTCATTAGCATTATACATTTCAGTTGCAGTTAGTATTTTTTTAGATATTGGCGATACTTTGGCATCACTGTTATAATATTCCAACGCTTTTACATTGTCTTTTAAAATTTCTTTCATAACAGCAGTTGAGTAAGCCATAATTGGACCGTTATTGCCGCTTTGTAAGAAATACTCTTCTACAGAATTGTTGCCATTGTAAAATTTTCTGCTATAAACATTGAGTTTACCAGATGCAATACGGCGGGCAAACCCTGGTAATGCATCAACAGCCACATAACTTTTTTTGGAGGTAGTAAGCGCTTTGTCAGAAACAGCATAATACCGGCCATCAAAATAGCTTTTTATTTCTTTTGCA